>CBDUQS010000001.1:0-74312 GCA_965369815.1 uncultured bacterium
ATTTCGATCTAAGTCAAGCAGATGTCATTGATGCATTTACAAGTGGAAAGGCTGCAGATTTCGTTAGTGAAATGAATAAGCTAACTCCTCCAGGTCCAACTACTGAAACAGATTCAGTTTACGTTGTGGTTCCTTAGTGAGCTCCTGTTCATAAATTCAAAAACCCCTCTCTTCTAACGAAGGAGGGGTTTTTTAGTAAAGTGTCTGAACTGTGATTTGTGTGATTAATTGATGGTTATAATTTGGTGGATGGAGAAGTAGATAATCACAAGAATCATCACATCATAATAATCACAGTTCAGACAGGGGAAGGAGAACGGTGCCCCTCTCTTTGTCATCCTGAATTTATTTCAGGATCCAGGGCAGGCCAAGGTGTGGGGATATCCTCGTTCAGCCCACCATCTTCGCCCCCACCCTTGTCATTCAGAGGAGTGAAACGACGAAGAATCTCAATAATGGACGGTGGGGAGATTCTTCACTCAACTTCGTTTCGTTCTGAATGACAAAGGGGGTGCGTTCTGAATGACAAGGGGGTTTAATAGTCCTCATACCAATCATAAGCCAAATCTTCCCAGGATGAATTCATTCCATTAACTAAGCGTTCCTTCTTTTTTCGACTCCATCCTTTTAACTCCTTTTCTCTCGCAATCGCATCATAAACATATTGAAATTCCTCGTAATAAATTAATTTTTTTAATTTATATTTGTTGGTAAAATACCCACCTTTTCCAGTTTTATGAGAATGGGTGCGATTAAAAACGCTATTGGTGACACCAACGTAAAGAGTGGTATCGTTTTCATTTGTCATTATATAAACAAAAAATTCATAATCTCTTCCCATATATTATTCATTAAAATACAAAAAATTCACTTTAATACAAAAAACAGACCCTCATTAAACCAAATAGCTCACTCAAAAGTCAAATTTTACTCCCCCTTAATCTCATTCTTAAGATTAAAAACCGATACATCTGGAACAAGAGTTGGCTGATACTTTCCTGTAATAACTTCATAAAGGTGTGTTGTGCCGGATTTTCCCAGATGAAAGGTTCGAAATGTTTTTTCCACGTTTTCCTGGGTATCTACAACAGAACGATGAGTACTATAGGCAATAGGAATAAGTGGCGTGAGAACAGCAAGGAGCAAGAGGGAAGCTCCAAAAAGATTCCTCTTTAAAATCCAAACCTGTTTTGAGCCGTTTTTAAGCTTCATAAGCAAAACAGCTATCTCAATAGCAACAACAATCGAAAAGAAGATGAATAGCGCGAGCGATACAGGTATATCGAAACTTCCCGGCTGCCAGTTGGCTCGATGAATGAAGTAGTAACCAATACTGAGTGCATTAATAAGGAACGTGACGACAAAAAAAGCAACTAGGGCAATACGCTTCCAGTGTGTTTTGGTGTAATAAAGCAGGTAAAAAATAAATCCATAAACTGACGCCTCCGAAAGAAACCGCTTGCTTAAACTTCCGATTACATTGGAAAAGAAATGACCATTGATCTGAAGGGCTCCTATCCCAGTGCCTAAATAAAGAAAGTAATAAAGCGCTACGAGGTATAAAACAAAAAAACCAACATAAAATAAATGATGGGCCTTTTGTTTCGAGATTTTAAGGTTTAATTTCATATATTTCGTATTGATTGGCAAATTGACTGGCAGCTTCGCGAGGGGCAGATTGACCATCCATTCGATCTTCTATTCGCCCCTCAACTTGCCCTTCAATTCGCCCCACTATACGATTAAGAAATTTCTTTCTCAATCTTAACGGCACTGGCTTTTCCAATCCCTTCAATCCCTTCAAGTGCTTTCAAATCCATCCCATTCAAGTCTTCAAGTGTTTTATAGCCTGCTTTTTCAAGCTTGTTAACAATCGCTTTGGTAAGTCCTCCCCAATGTCCTGGCTCACCCCCTTCTTCCTTTTCAATAGAGGCTTCAGCGGCTTCGATAGAGGCCTCGGCTTCAGGAGCTTCTCCTCCTAAGTCTTCATCTTTCATACGACGATCAGTGCCAGAGAGTTCTTTAATTTTCTCTTTAAATGCAGGAAGTTGTTCAATGTTGTACAAATCCAATTCATAATTGGTTAAGTCAGACGCCAATCGAACATTCTGACCTCGTTTTCCAATCGCCATTGGTCGCTCTTCTTCTTCCACAAAAACTGCGGCTCTTTTTCGTACACGTGGGTCATCACCTCCATTCACAATAATAACTTCAGCAATTTTAGCGGGCTGAAGCGCGGTCGCAATAAATTCACGAGGATCATCAGACCATTCAATGATATCCACACGCTCTCCGTTCAATTCCTCCATCACACTCTGGATACGCACTCCTTTTTGACCAATACAGGCTCCAATAGGGTCAATTTTCTCATCATCGGATGAAACAGCCACCTTACTACGAGTTCCAGCGTCACGGGCAATAGATTTTACCTTAACATCACCTTCAATCACTTCTGGAATTTCCATTTCAAGTAATCGAACCACTAAATTAGGGTGAGTTCGAGAAATAGAAAGTTCAGGACCACGGCTGGTGTGAACTACTTTGTCCAAATAAACTTTAATACGTTTACCGTTGTAGTATTTTTCTCCGGGGATCTGATCACGAGGGGAGAGTTGAACGGTGTGATTTTCAATATTAATAAAAATAGTTTCTCCTTCCACACGCATAATCTGAGAAGAAAGAAGTTCGTTTTCACGGTTTTTAAACATTTCATACAAAGATTCACGTTCCGCCTCCTGAATACGCTGCAAGATAACCTGTTTAGCGGATTGAGCGGCAATACGACCGTATTCCAATGGGGTCACATCAATTTTAATTTCATCACCCACTCCAACATCTTTTTTCATTTTTTTCGCTTCAGCAAGAGAAATCTCAATATTTGGATTATCTACTTCTGCTACTACCTCTTTAATCAAAAGGACGGTGGCGAAAGTTCCTCCGTCATTAAGGATAACTTCAACTTCTTGCTCTTTGTTACCAAAATCTTTTCGATAAGCAGTGGCGAGGGCAGCGTTTACCGCCTCCATAACACTTTCAAAAGAAATATTTTTTTCGGCGCAGATTTGGTTAACCGCTGCCATAAATTGTTGATTCATAATAGTGATGCTTAAAGTAAAACACAGACCCTAATATAACTTAGGCTCCGTACTGTAATCCAACTATACCATATTACTCTTTAGGCAGACAAGATTTTTTAATGGCGTAAAACCGAATAAATAATCGTATCGGCAAACCCCCGATTTCTTAAAAAATTCATCAGTTTTTGCTTTTTCTTTCGAGGGTCATCTTCGTTCAGTGTTTTTAGCTTCACATCCATTGCTTTTTGGCAGGATTCTTTTTCATTGTATCCACTATTCATAAGGGCGGAATCAACCAAATCATTGTCTAATCCTCGCTTTCTGGTCTCCAATCGAATTTTAAACCGCCCAATGGGGCGCTGAGTCAGGTGATTGATGAGCAGTTCTGTGTATCGCTTGTCATCCAACAACATCACACGCTCCATTTCATCTAAAATTTTCAAAATATCTCCTTCGTCATTCGGGAATTTCCCCAGTAACTTTCGAAGTAAATCATGACGGCTGATCATCCGTCTTTGGACAGTGTTGAGCGCTGATTTCCAAATTTTATCGTATATAGATTCCATATGACCAAATTACAACTTACAAATAACAATAACAACCAAAATACAAATAACAACTTACAAACCTCAATTAACAATCCCACAACCCCACCCTTTTGTCATCTCGAGCCTGTCGAGAGATCCCTTAACTAGAATTCATTCATGTTGGTATTTAAGGTAGGGATTCCTCCACATGGGTCGGAATGACAAAAATGGTAAATTTCGAATTTCGAATTTGTATTTTCGAATTTCATTCGTTAGAATACTTGTATGACTCTGCGTCCCAAAAAAAGCAAATTAACCGTTCAATTCAAACCTTTAAATCAAGAGGGTTTTTTTGACATCAAAGCGCCAGACAGTCAGGGGATTCCTAAAATAGTAGATCAATCAGAGGTAGCCGAGGAGAAAAAGGCAGGTTGGTGGGCGTTCTTTGGAATGGCTTTTTCTATTTTTTTGGTTTTAGCGGGCGTTGGAATGGCGATGAACGTGAAAGACATTATTTCGCTCAATAAAAACATCGCTTTTGCGGGTTACGACAATCTAAAAGAAGGGGCGACGTCGTTGGCAAATCAAGATTTTGAACGAGCCAGCGTCTTTTTCGAGGGGGCAGAATCTTCATTTGAGGAGCTTCAAGAAAACACCTCTTTTTTAACCGCACGCGCCAATCAATACTTAAAATCCAGTTTATACCTCGATACCGCTCAAAAATTGATTGAAAGTGGCGTGGGGGTATCAAAGATCAGTCAGGAATTAACACAGCTGCTTTCAGATGCGCGTGATATCCCAAAAGTATTTGTTCAGCAGAACCTAAACGACGATCAATCGGTACAATTAACAACGCTTGTGAATGCACAAAAGAGTCGTCTCCAGAAAATCCTGATGGAAGCCTCACTTTTAAAGAAAAACTTAACCACTCTGAATGTCGACACGTTGCCGAAAGATTTGAGAGAAAAACTTGAGGTCGCTCAGGGGTATATCAGTCAGTTCGTAACAGCCTTGAGCGAAGTGGATCAGAACTTTGAAGCCGCTTTGACATTACTCGGAGACAAAACCCCTCATCGTTATTTAGTGCTCTTCCAAAACAATCACGAAATGCGCGCGACCGGCGGGTTTATTGGTAGTTATGCAATTGTAGACGTAAACGACGGCGCGATCACTAAAATGGAGGTGAAGGACGTCTATGAAACCGACGGACAGCTATCTGAATTCGTTCCGCCCCCACCAGGTATCAATAAGGTGGCCGATCAGCTTTACTTGCGTGATGCCAATTACAGCCCCGATTTTCCAACCTCTGCTCAAAAAATCATGTGGTTTCTAGAGCATAGCCGTGGGCCAACCGTCGATACCGTCGTGGCGATTGACCAGACGATTGCTGAAAAATTATTAGTGCTCACGGGTCCTGTCGTGGTCCCTAGCTTTCCATTTGCGCTTCGATCAGATAACTTCAACGACCTTCTCTCTTACAATATCGAAGCCAAGCTTTCAGAAACCTACACTCCAAAACAGATCTTGATCGACTTAATGCCCGTATTTAAAGAAAAACTACTGTCTTTACAAGATTTCTCACCCCTCAACGATCTTGCTCACAATTTAATCGGAAGTCGTCACATTCAGGTTTATTCCGATCACGCAGGCGTTCAAACATTGGTCGAAAAGCTAAAAGTAGACGGTCGCATGGTCGCCGCTGAACCCGATATGGATTATTTATCAGTTATAACAACGGCGATTGGCGGGAACAAAAGCGATGCCTTCATAAAAACCAACCTTTCTCATCACACCGAGGTGGGAAACATGGGAATGATAACCGATCACCTAACTATCCAAAAAAACCACACCTGGAACGAAAGCGACTTCGCCTATTGGAAAAAGCTCATGGACCGATACGGAATGGGTAAGCTCAACGAAGCCACCCTTCGCTTCATCCACGGAGGAGGGGATAACCTCGATTACATGCGCGTATACGTTCCTAACGGCAGTCTTTTGATCGGATTAGAAGGAGTGGACATTGAAGACATGGATTCCTACGAAGAACTCGGATACACCGTATTTGCCTTCACCTTCGGCCCCGTTTCCGCAGGGGAAATGAAAGAAGTAAAGCTGAGCTACAAATTACCTTTCGAGCTCAAAACCGAAAATCCAATGGACGTCTACCGCTTCATCGCTCAAAAGCAGGCAGGCACCGAAAACATCACACTAACAAAAAGCCTGCAAACCTCTGGCTATCTACAGGTTTTAGATAACTACCCGCCTGTTCAAAACAGTGCTTTTACGCTTTATCCACAGTACGAAACAGCATTGGATAGTAATAAGATTTTCCTCTCAGCAATTGGGGGGAGCTAAAAATATTTTAAATTCAAGCATATAAGAATTTTGATATTTTTAAATATTCTATAGCTAGGGTTGACAAAATAAAAAAAATAGCTATAATACATGCAATAAATTAGAAAAATCCCTGAGTCCCGATACGTCGGGATTGGTTGTAAACTTCGTTCGCGGAGGAAGCCAGCCATCTGGTATGAAAGCCAGGTTCAGGAGAGCGTTATCCACGTTGGAGCGGACCTTCCAGCACCCATTGTTAATCAATCGATTAATCGTAGGTGCTGTGAGATCGGCTTCTTTTTGAATAGTGAGTCATCTCCATGTTCTTTAAAAACTACTTGCGAAAATCGGTTATAACTTTCAGATTCCAACTTTTAATAAGTTTGAGCTTGGAGGTTGTATCTGATTTTAAAACCAAGGCGATTCCCGAGAAGGGTAAGCCACATAGTAGAGATCGAAATGCAGAAAATTGAAGCAACCCTTTCAGCAATGCTAGTTGTTGGCTTCGTCGCAACAGTGCAAGCCGAAACCCCCACTCAGGTTCAGCGCGAGGAATTTAACCGATTTCTAGACGAAGGTGTCATCGATCGTGTTGAGCTGGAAGATTTTTTGGTGCATTACAGGGGAATGCCCATACCAGAGGGGTGCACGAGAGCTGAGGTTGATTATGGTGTTCACTACGAGCAGTGGAAGGAGGAGGGTAGTCTCAGAATAGCTCCGTATATCCTACGTGGTGCAGGTTGGTCAGGTCCAGCTCCCCGCTATAGGAACAAGAAAGTTGTTAAAGAGCTCTGCTGGTTTAGATTTAAATCTCCCCAAACCTTCAAGGAAGTACGGGAGAAAAACGAAGCTGGCAACTTTCTTCTGGCTGATCTATGGGAACTTAAGGCATTTGCTAAGGTGTTTCCTGAGGTATTTCTTGAGATTGAGATCCAGTGGAGGATGTTAGCAGTTGGCAGCTGGTGGGTGGACTCTGTTGACTACCTCAAGTTTCCATTTCTGCACAAGAATGGCGATGATCTCCATCTCTCTATAAATCGTAATGATGGGGAGAAACAAGGGTGGAAATCCGACACTCGCTTTCTTGCCATCCGCAAGTAGTTTTTCAACTCCCAACCGTCCGTCATGGCATCGCGCTGTGGCGGACGGGAGGTATTTTTTCATGCCTAAAAAAGTGCCAAAACTCACAACTCTTAATAAAATCATTTTATCAGCGATTTGGGGAGCTAATTCTCTTTCATTAGTGCCGTTTCAAGCTTAGCTCTGAACTCATCTAAGTTATCTAGAGCCTTTTTATGGGAAAGGGAAAACATTCTCACCACCTCATTAAATGAAGATAGTGATTGTGCGACATCAATGCTGTGTTTCAAAAACATTCCACAAAAACAGATATCAACATTTTCAGGATTAAGTTTTTTGATCAAAGGCTGAATCGCCTTAAGTGTAGTTCCAGTCGAAGCATCATCTTCTATTACTAAAATATTATTAGCACCTGTTGGCTTTGTAGTATTTTTACCCACCTTCCTCCAGATTGGATCTTTTTTCCAATGCTTGCGCCACTCTAAAAACCTTGTATTAAGCCCAGCTATTTCTACTAAATTCCCTAATGAAGCCCCTCCATTTAATATACAAAGTACCAAATCATAATCCATTTTACTGATTTCGATTGCAGCATTAACCTGAGTAAAGGATATATTTTTTTCAGGTAGATTGTGAATTTGAGAATACTGACTGAGCAAGTTACGGATTACTGCCATTTTTTCAGCCAGCATTCCCCTTTCTGCCACAAGTCTCTCAACCGTTTCTGGGTTACTGGTTGATGTGGCACATTCTTGAATTGCACGGTTGGCAGTGTCTTGGTCACAAAATTTCAAGGCCACATCTAATAAGCACGGTTCAACGGAACCATCTTTATAGGTAATCCCGTTAGTTTTCACGAATTGAATAGCTGGCGAAAGATCACCCAATAACTCTGACCATTTATATATCATATATAATTCTCTCCTTTCAATTGACAGACTAAGGAGCTCTCTAATTCGCTTTACAGCTCCAATCTTCTCTTCCTTTGGAAGTTTGTCTAAATCTCGATTCGATTCGACACCCTTTTCAAAGATAAGAAATTCGTTTAGTGCAATTGTTTTTTCGTTATATTCAGTATATTCCATGGATATTTTTTAGAAATTTATTATACTGAATTTTTTTATTTTGTCAAACAAAAGAAGGCTTAATATAGCCCAATCCAAACAGGAAATAAATTTGCAGTACCTCATGATCAGCTAGTTTTTCAGTATGAACTCTACCTCCGCCTCTTCAGCTCATCATAAAGTGCCTCTTCCATCACTTCCACAGGAGGCTCCTGATCGAAGAAAAGTCGGAACTGTTCAACGGCCTGATGCAAGAGCATTCGTTCACCCGAAATAGTTTGAGCTCCCGCTTTTTTAGCTTCTTTTAAAAGTTGAGTGTCCAGTGGGTTGGTAATAATATCCATCACCACCGCATGAGAGGGGATTTGTTCGGCGTGGAGGAGTGACTCTTGTGTATTGGGGGGCATTCCGACGGGTGTGGCGTTGATGATGATGTCGAAATCAGCTACAGCAATCTTTCCATGATCAATGGCTTCAATCTCAAATTCCTTCGCAAGTTCCTCCGCTTTTTCGATGGTACGATTGTAAATATAGATGTCAGATTGAAAGTCCTTTAGGCTATAGGCAATAGCCCGAGCCGCTCCGCCTGCACCCATTACCAGAACTTTTTTAGCAATCAAATTGGTCTTTTCTCGCAGTGCCTGTATCGCGCCCATTGCATCGGTGTTGTAGCCGATCAACTTGCTGTCTTCGTTAACCACGGTGTTCACCGAACCCACAACCTTAGCGAGTGGATCGTAATGATCCATATAGCCCATAATCTCCAGTTTATAGGGCATAGTAACACTAAATCCACCAATGTTATTCAAGTCGCTTTCATAGCAAAAATTAGCCAGCTCTTCAGAGTCTTTCGGGTCAATATCAATCAATCGATATTCCGCGTCTAACCCCAAATGTTTAATGGCCGCATTGTGCATAGCAGGGCTGAGCGATTGGCGAACCGGATGCCCAACGATTCCGAATGTTTTTTTCATATTCAAATAGTTATCAAATGGCTGTCAGCTCTCCCGAATACTCGGGATCGCGCTTTCAGATTGCTTTCAAATAGTCTACTTTTCCAAGTCATTAATTATTACTTTGATGAAGTTTAAGAGTTTAATTGAAAGATTTTTATATTGATTTAAGAAGTATTCATATTCCATTTTATCAATATATTTCTTTTTATAAAGCATAATAATATGACTCTGAGTTTCATCGCTTGATCCTAGTGATATATTCAAAAATCTTATTAACTCCTTTTGATAGATTCTTTTGGCATAGCCTTCAGCGATGTTTGCTGAAATAGAACTAGAGGATCTGATTATCTGGCTATACTCATTGATCCTCCAATAATTATTAATCTTTTTTGCTTGGCTTTCGATTTCTTCAGCTAATTTTATGGATATTTTATATATCTTTAGTTCACTAAAATGCATAATTTTATAATTCATTTAAATTCAAAATAGATTGTCAGATTAACTAAAATTAATGACTGAATCAAACAAAAAAGCTATTTGGTAGCAATCTGAAAGCAATTTGAATTTACTCCTCCCAAAATGTTCGATTTTTCACTTTCTTCCCTCCAAGCTTCTCCACAACTATATTCACAATTTCATCAATTGAAACGATTTCCTGACTTCCCTTATCCATATCCCGAAGAATAATGGTACCTTCTTGAACTTCAATCTGACCGAGGATTAGTGAATAGTGAGCTTGCAGACGATCGGCAACGCGCATTTGGGATTTAATCGAGGCTTTTCCAGCAGATCCAACAACATTTAGTCCATGTTCACGAAGCTCATTTAAAAGAGAAAGGGATCGCTTTTTAGCGATGTGTCCAAGTTGAGCAACAAATACCTGAATGCGGTCTTTATTAGGTGGGCGAATGCCCGATTCTTTCATATATTCAATGGTGCGCTCAACTCCAGCGGCATACCCCATGGCAGGAGTGGGTTGACCACCCATTAACTCAACCAATCCATCATAACGACCTCCGCCTCCAGTGGCGTTCTGAGCACCGTCTTTCTGGCTCCAGAATTCAAATACGGTGTGCGTGTAATAATCTAAGCCACGAACGAGTTGTGGATTTTCTTCGTAAGGAACTTTGAGTTCATCTAAAAATTCTTTCACAAGTTTGTAATGTTCTTTGGTTTCTTCACTCATCACATTGTCAAATTTGGGTGCCATAGAGGCAAGGATCTGACAGTCTTCCTCTTTACAGTCCAAAAGCCGTAGGGGATTTTTATGAAGTCGATTTTGACAATCCTCACATAAGCTTCGCTCTTTGCCAGTGTAAAAATTCACCAAATCTTCATGGAATTTTTTACGATCTTCAGGGCCACCAATCGTATTGATCTGAAGCTTCAGTCGATCCGCAATGCCAAGATCTTGATTGATCTTGTGGGCGAGATAAATGATTTGTGCATCCACCGCTGGATCTTGCTCACCAATTACCTCAAATCCCAATTGGTGAAATTGACGATAGCGACCTTTCTGAGGACGACTGTATCGGAAAAATGGTTCAAAATAGTAAAGCTCTACCGGTTGTGGCAGCTGATACATGCCGTGCTGTAAATAAGCTCGTACGGTGCCGGCGGTTCCTTCAGGACGCAAAGCCATTCGCTTCCCGCTTTTGCTCTCAAAAATAAACATTTCCTTCTCCACAATGTCCGTCGCTTCCCCCAAGCTATGAGTAAAAACATCAACGTTCTCAAACATGGGCGTGCTGATACGACGAAAACCCGCTTCACGACAGCGATGTCGAACCACCTTTTTTATAAATGAAAAATAAAGGTGATCATCAGGAAGAATGTCGTGAGTGCCTTTCGAACTTTGATACTTGGGAGAGCTCATAGGTTGAAAAATTAAGGAAATTAATCACTAACTATTACCATATCATAAAATGTATATGTGTACAACATAATAGCTCAGAGCTCATATCCTAAACCCGAGATCAGAGATTATTTTACATCCCTCGCAAGAACGAGTCCGTCGAGACGAGGTTCCCATACAATTCCTTTCTTAAGGGCGTAAAGTCTTGATGACTCGAAGAGGGGAATTCCAATAAGATCCTTATCAACCAATTCCATAATCTGCTGCAGAGTTTGAAGGCGAATTTCGGGGTTGAGTTCCTGACGGCTTTTTTCAATCAATTTATTCACAAAGACATTCTTATATCGCCCATTATTAAATTCGCCCTCGCTATGAATAAAGTTATCTAAAAAGTCACCCGCATCCCCATTTTCCGCCTGCCAGCCAATCACGAAAAGCTGAGATTCATTGTTTTTAATGCGATCCAAAAGTTCTTCGGGGGGGATAACGTTGTCTTCCACCAAGAAGCCGGCATCTAAAAGCTGTTTTTTTACGTAATCGGTAAGTGTTCGATAGGTGGCCAAAGAGTCGAGAGTGATTTTTTTACGTTGTTCACCAAATAAGTTCTTCGCTCGTTTTTCTTCCGAAAATTCAGGAGCGGATATAGTGGGGTTGTATCCAAAAACTCCAGGAGCAATGAATTGAGAAACCTGACGCACAAAGTCGTTACCAATTTCTTCAATACGATCGGGATTAAAAATGCTTTGAATGGCTTCACGAATCGAACGATCGGCAAGAAGAGAGTCATCTAGCTTAAACATCATAAAATTCACCTCCAGGCTATAGCTGGTTTTTACTTGATCTTGAGGAAGGCTAAGCGCTTGATCACGTGGAACGGCTACAAGAATATCAATTAAATCTTTTTCAAAATCAGTTTGTCGTTGGTTTTTATTCTTAACAACAGAGTAATTCACATTCTTATAAGTGGGCATTCGCCCCCAGTAATCCATGTAAGCTGAAAGGGAGAGGTTACTTCCTTTTTCCCAATTTTCTACACGATAGGGCCCAGTTCCCATTTGCTCCTTAGGAGAAATAAAGAATTTAGTTAATTTTGAAAGAATCAAAGGATCCGATTCCTTGGTAATAATTTGAATTGAAAAGGGATCGATAATTTTAATTTCATCAATGGTGCTCAGTAGGCTTTCCATCTGACTACCTCCGTTTTTAAGGGCATTATCAAGACTACTGACAACACTATCAGCATTAAAAGGAGTTCCATCATGAAAGGTAACATCTTTACGAAGTTTGAATTCCCAAATCGTTGGATCTAGATTACCCCAAGATACCGCCAAGGCAGGGACTATTCTTAGATTTCGGTCAAAACCAACTAACCCTTCGTAAACATTAGCGGTTCGAATCTGATTATTAAGATTTAGGCTGTGTTGAGAAAGGTTGGTGGCAGGGGTATTAAGAACAATCTCGAGAGTACCACTTTCAAATCGTTGAGGCCCAAGTATTTTATTAGGAAGAGTGGTAAAGAAAAAGCCTTTATTAAGAAAAACAATAAGGGCGGCAAGAATGAGGAATCCGATAAAATAATCTTTTTTTGTCATTTTGATTGCTAATGTTTTATTTAAAAACCCCGATAGGTTATCGGGGTTTATTATATCTAAGTAAGGAATGTCTGTCGACCTTAAGCAACAGGGGGAGTTTGAGGCGTTTCTGATGCAGGTGCAGGTTCAGCAGGAGCTTCCGCTACAGGTGCTTCAGGAGCAGGTGCAGGTTCAGCAGGAGCTTCCGCTATAGGTGCTTCAGGAGCAGGTGCAGGTGCAGGTTCAGCAGGAGCTTCCGCTACAGGTGCTTCAGGTGCAGGTGCAGGTTCAGCAGGAGCTTCCGCTACAGGAGCTTCCGCTACAGGTGCCACTTCAGCTACAGGCTCAGGACTCACAGCAGGCTCAGCAGGAGCAGGAGTAGGTGCCGCTTGTGTTGTTGGAGTTACTGGTGCCGCAGAAACACTATTGCCAAGGGCTAATTTTGCTTCCTCAAGGCTGTCATGAATATTAATAATTTGAGTAATTCCTACTACTTTTAAAATATCAAGAATATTGGCACGGGGACGAGCGATTACCACTTGCCCTCCTTTTCCTGCAACACGAGAATACCAATCGGTTACATATCCAATTGATTTTGAATTCATGTAGGCTAGTTCAGAAAAATCCAAAAGTAGATAAGGGGTTTCGCTCCCATCAATCACTTCATAGATTTTTTTAGCCTCTTCATCCACATTGGTTTCATCCAACTGGCCCACAAAACCGATCACCTTAATAGGTTTTCCGTTTGCATCTTCGTCCTGAATAGTAATTTGAACTTCTGCCATTTTTCTTTTGTTTTAAGTGTTATAAGTTGTAAATTGATTCAAAGATCTAAGATCTAAGACCTGCCTGCCGGCAGGCAGGTCAGAAATATTAAAGTTGCTCTCCTTCCTCTAAATACTTTACCACATGAACTGTTAGACCACCTTGTTCATTGTCTTTGAATTCAAGTACATCTGTCCAGTTGGCCACAATTTGAGGAAGGCCACGACCACGAATAGAAGTCATTTGAGTGGGATCCATATTTTTCCTCTCCTCAATAAGGGCAGTCATTTCTTGGGCTGATTTTTTACTAGGTCCTGTTCCGGTATCTTCAGCAAAAATTTCAATACTTTTACCTTTTTGGCTTACAAAGGTGATCTTTACATCCTTCCCAGCAGCAGAGCCAAATTCAATCGCATTATTAACTAATTCATCAACCACTGATTGAAAACGGAAAGCCCATTGCTCAGAGAATCCTGTCATATTTCGAACCACATTCATCGTAAAATCACGAAGCCCTGATATAAAGTAGGCATTCGTTGGAATAATGATAGCAATTTTTATAGGAACCTCTCCCTCGGAATTAGCCTTATTAATCACACTTTGTTCCTCCGGATGTGTTGGATCAGGAGTCGGTGCACTAACGGGAGCAGGAGCAGGAGGGGTTGCCTGTGGGGTAGTATTATCTCCATCCATAATTAAATGTTTTTTTAACCTTTCTATTTATTTTATCATTTTTTCCCCAAAATATCAAGGGGTTTCACTGGTTTTTAGTGCTTTTAGCCAACGTTTATTCAGATTCCAAAACGCCTCCAGATATTAAACGTAAATCTTCGGGCGGCCAAAGAACAATTAAAACACGTCCACTAATGTTTTCCTCACTAATGTAAGGAGTGTAGTTCTCGTCAATCGGTGAGAACCAATGTCGGGAGTCATTGCTGTGATTGCGGTTGTCTCCTAATGCAAAATAATACCCTTCAGGAATCTTGAACTCATCCTCTCCAGGAGTTTTTTTGAAATAAGTATGAAATTTATTTTCTTCATTTAAGTAATTCTCATCTAACTCCACAAATTCATCACCTTCAAGTGCTTTTAAATAAGTTCGTCCATTTTCTATTCGAATAATATCTCCAGGGATCCCAATAATTCTTTTAACAAAATATTCTGGCCCCGTTGAATTATAGATTCGTATCGAATAGCTTTCGTTAGGGCGACCTTGAATCGCAATAGCCTCCTGATCAACCTCATCGTTACTAACTAATTTTTTAGTAGAATGATTCCAGCTTAAATCCGCAGAGCTTCCATTGTCTTTCTGACCGCTGGACTGAAAATAGATCAAATCATTCTCGCGAACCCTATCTTGGCAAAACCATAGGCGTCGTACGAGTTCATTTTGGCAGTAAAATACTTTTTTATTCGCTTTTAGATCGCTAATATCAAGCATTCCCAATCCTTGATCGTCGGTAATAACCGTTTCATCGAATTTATAGGAATATTTGTTGGTAATAGGGGGGAGAAAGACAATAGGGTCCCCACGGTTAGGCTCGCCAAGATGATAACTAAGTTTATCGATTAAAATAAATTCATTATTATGAAGTGTGTCAGCCATAGAAGAGCCAATCACTCGAAACGGAGATATGAGGAAAGTGCGAATCAGAACAACTAAAACAATAATAACAACCGCATTGTAAAGAATATCGGCCAAAAAAAGACCGAATTCCTTCAACGGGCGCTTGAAATAATTTTTATGATTTGGCTTTTTATGCAGTTTCATACAGGGAAATTAACGCCCATAAAGATTAAAGGGATTTTAAGTTATTTACAAGGTTTTTCATTTTTGCAATAATGGTAGCGATAAAAATAAAAAAAATACCATTGGATAATCTGTAAAATCTTTTAATCAGGTTAATCAGTGGTCGAAAATAAAAATGATCGTCGATAAAATTATATTTGCAAAACATCTTGAGAAAGGAGAAAAGATCCTCTATTCAGTGCATAAGCATTGGATTGAAATGATGAAATCTGGAATAGAGGTGGGGTTTTTCGGACTTCTCCTTCCATGGACACTGTATTCAATTGGGTTTAATACTGAGTTATTCTTTTGGGTGGCGGTGTTTTGGTCTATCTTTGCTTACATTCGTTTTATATACATATTGATCGATTGGTATTCAGATACGTGGCTGATCACCACAATGAGTATTATTACTATTGAGTGGAAAGGGATTTTTAGTAACAATGCCGCTCGTCTTGGCTATGAAGATGTGGAGGGGGCAGCCTATGAGATTCAGGGGTTTTGGGGAACAATTTTGCGTTACGGGCACATGACACTTCGAGTAATGTCGGGATCTCATGCACAACTTAAAAACGTCGCCAATCCAAAAAAAGCAGAATTGGCGATCGCCCGCTTCCAAGATCAGTTCTTAAATGATCGAAACATGCAAGACACTGATAGTTTAAAGGCCCTTCTTTCTAGTTTAGTCGCTCATCATAACCGAAATAAATAAATCGCCCAGTGGCAGCGATATCCAATGCCTCTAAAAACAAAAAAATACCATTGAATAATCTGTGTAACCCTTGAAATCAGCTTAATCAGTGGTCAAAAACAAAAACAAAAATACAATTCAAATATGAAAATTTTCCTAATTATTGTGACAGCATTTGTCGCAATTGATGTCCTGATTGTCTCTTATGTCATCTGGCGTCGATCACGAAAAAAAATCCCAGAAAAAGATCTCCAGCACGTTCAAAAGACATGGAAGGCGATCATTCGTCAAAAAGATAAAAAGCACGCTATTTTAGATGCAGATAAGTTGCTGGATCACGCCCTTTATTTGCATGGATACAGGGGGAACTTAGGGGGGAAATTAAAAAAAGCCGCCCCACTTTTCAAAAATATTAATAAGGTGTGGGCCGCCCATAAAATACGGAACAATATTGCCCATCAAATCAATTACGATGTAGATGAAAAAACTTACCGAAATGCAATGATAACTTTCAAGCAGGCTTTTCGTGATTTAAAAATGTTCAAATAGATTTATGATTCTTGGTATTACTGGTATTAGCGGCTCAGGAAAACACACAGTAGCTCAAGTCCTCAAAAAAAGAGGGTGGGTCGTTTTGGATGCTGATAAAATGGCTCATAATTCTTATCGACCTTACACGAGCGTTTGGAAGGGGATTGTAAAAGAGTTTGGAGAGGAAATTTTAAACGAGAATGACACGATTAACCGTGTTAAGTTAGGTAAAATTGTATTCAATGCAGCAGATCCAGAAGGGGCAAAAATCGCTCTGGAAAAACTCAATAAAATCACCCATCCTTACGTAAAGCGAAAGATAAAAGACACCATTCATCGCCATTTCAGGCGAGGTTCTAATATCGCCGTGGTAGTTGCTCTTTGGAGAGAGTCAGGGATCGAGGCTTGTTGTGAGAAAATGCTGCTAATTAAGGCAAAATCAGAACTTAGAATGTATCGAACACAAAAGCGTGATGGAATTTCAGAGGAAACTTATCACATGCGAATTAAGAGTCAGACGGAGCCAAAAGATCCGAATTTTACCATTGAAAATAATAAGGGTATGAAAGAATTGACGCAGGCTGTTAACAAGCTTGCAGAAAAGTTAGAAGGAAAATAGTTGACAAAAAGCGTAAAAATCATTATGATAATCACCTTTTTGTTAACCCCCTCCGTATGTCGAGCAAGAAAAGTCCAAATTCTTCACCCTCTTTTGGGAGAGCTGATGTACCTGAACCACAATTAGTTCAAAGAATTAAAAAGCCTTTGAAAGAAATGGATCAGAGGGAGTTGAATAAGCTTATTGCTGCGCTAGAGAACGTGCTTAAATTGCATAAGGGGTCTGGTCGTCATGTGATTCAAAATGATTTAGATAAAGTTAAAAAGTATTATCAAGATCGATTTGGTGAGGAGGATGAAGACGGGACTCTAGTATCATCTGGAGATTCTTTAGACGATGCTTTCGCAAATTTGGGCAATTTAAACCTTGAAGGGGGCTTAGACTCCATTTTTCAAGATACAGATCCAGACTTACCTGCTATGCCAGGTCAGGGCGGAGGTGAAGAAATAAAGTTTGAGCTTGATGCCAGTGGAGATATTTTTGGAAATTCGATGGAAGTCAATCCACCCCCCATTCCAAAGGATGCTTTGGATTACGATGAAATTGTGAATTATGGGGGGAAAGATAAAAGAATAGGGGAGTTGGATGAAGACGTTATTTATGCCCTTGAGGATTTAGAAAAAAATCGAGCCTCAATAGATAAGGATGATCCAGATTCATATGCCTTTTTTAGACATTTGATATTAAATGGGGGTACGCTTTCGGTACCTGAAGATAAAAGAGAGGAAGAAGAAAAAAAGAAAAAAAGTAAAATAGAGCTTGATATGGAGGCAGAGCAAGAGAAGGATGAAAAGAATAAAAAAGCTCTCTGTTTAAACTATTTTTTAAAGCCTGTAAAAATTACCCCCTCAGAAGATCCTAAAGAAGATGAAGAAAAGGGAAAAAGGAGTTTAAGGGCGAAAATTGTGGCCTTTCAGGATATTCTTCAGGAGGGGGAAGCGGAGTCGATAGGGCCTTTTGATCTACTAAAAGAGGGTGAGAAGGTATGGATTGTACTAAAGGAAGGCAGGGGGATTGAGCTAAAAGAGGCTCATGTTCCTTTTTGGATTAAATTAATAGAAAAAGTTACAAAAGAAGGTTCGCTTAGAACCGAGGAGGAAATTCACATGGCTGGCGGTAAGAATATACTGCCGGAAATCAAAAAATTGCCTAAATCAGATGGAGTGTTGGCAAAAGGTGGTGTTTCGGAGGTTTCTCGACGAATCACTCAGGAAATTGAAACCAGCGAAGCCTTGGTTCTGCAAAAAGAAATACAAGAAAAAGAGGCTTATGAAATGAGATTAAAAGAAACAAAAGAGGCAGTTGAGATGGGTGGATTTCAAATCCCTCACTTACAAGCTTTCATCGATTTAGGGGGAAAAATAGGAGAAGAGGATCAATTTGGAATGAGATGGGTGGAATATAAGGGAAAGTTCAATTTTATCGATCGAAACAATATGTCAGTTCATGCTTCGAACTTTGATGACTGGCTTGATGAGATTGGAGAATTCAAGCTTCAGGCATTGAATACAGGTTTAAATTTAAAAAGTGTTACTGCTCTCGTTAAGCATCAGGGGGAATTTAAATTTTTAGAAAGCGATGGAACCTTATATGGATTAGATGAGCAAAAAATACTCATTGAGGACACTAGTGTGTTTGATGAGGTTGGCTTGGAGGATCAGTACGGATTAAGATGGGTAAAATGGAATGGCCTTTATAATTTTATCGATTCAAAAAATAGAATTTTAAGTTCGGAGAAATGGTTCAGTGAGGTGAATCCTTTTAGATCTGTTGTAATCCCAGGATTAGAGGAGTCAGAATCAAAAATGCCAATTTCTCTGGTTAAGATGGATGGTGAAATGCACTTCTTTATTCCGTCAGGAAGGCTTCATACTCCTTCATTCGACGAGCTTGAAGAATACTTTAAATCAGGAGGAGTTGAAGAAAATGCTTGGAGCGATATTGAAGTTAGCTTTCCTGACGTCGAGCCTCCTCAAATGGTTTACCTGGACAGCTTTAGCAGACGTCTAAAGGCACTTTCAAAACGATATCAAGGTGATTTAAAGCGAGCTGAGGCATTTGCTAAATTGGCTGATGATATCGGTAGTCTAGAGGGGCATCAGGATGCACGGCCGGATTGGGGAATCGCACTTTTGATTATTAAGGAAAAAATTCAAGATTCAACCCTTCCTGGTTACGATAAAAGACATTTCTTATTCGAACTCAATTCAGTGGCCATGGCTGCCAATGTTCAATCGGAAGAATTCAGTCCATCAGAAATCGATCGTTACAAATGGCAAGAGTGCGGAACATTCGATGGAGGAATGGTTGTTAATGTTGAAACTGAAGAGGGTATTCGATACACACTCACTGATTTTGATGGTAAATTGCTTTATCCAGGAGGTAAGTTCTTTGAGTATATTGGACCTTTCACAGGAGATTTAGCAATCGTGAGAAAAAAAGGAAAATACAACTTTATAAAACGTCAGAATGGGGCATTGTTAGCAGAAGGAAGGTGGTTTGATGAAGCTCATGAGTTCCATGCAGGGTTATCACGTGTCCGCATAGGAGACCGTTGGAATTTTATGCATTCTGATGGGCATTTGATCAGTCAAAAGGGTTATGACAACGCAAAAGACTTCAATAATAAAACGGGGCAGGCAGAAGTATACGTAAATGGAATGTGGATCAATATTGATCAGAATGGAACGAGCATGATGTCTGTAACAGCAAGAATGTTCTCCTTATTCAAAAAGAATAAGAGTTCAGGCAAGGGGCAATCAATGCTTAACTTAAGAGGTTCTGAAGACGAGGCTTTAGTGGAGAAAAAGGCATTATCATTAAATAAAAAAATCCATCAATCGTTCAATGGGTCAGTTGAAGCGTTCCCAGATTGCACCTTTGAGATAATTCGTTTATTTACTTATTTTAGAGAAGAGTTAAATAAGGCTTCTCAAAAAGCAAAAGACGAAGGATCGGTTAATATAATTGAGTTAAATCAATCTCTGACATCTTATTTAGATCGCACTAAATTGCCAGGGAAGCTCAAGAGCAAGTTGAGATATTTTATTGCAAAGCTTGAAGGGGGAGATTTCTATGGGAGGAAAATAGAATCGTTTAAGGTGTCCTTTCTTTCGGTTTATAAAAAAGCTTTAAATGAAAATAGTGAAGAAGCTGGACTTCCAAGGTTGATTCGTCAAATGGAAGTTAAAATTGGAGATGCTTCTTACTCAAGTAAAGAAGAAATTTTTAAGATATTAATGGAGCTACAAGGAATTATCCAAGGCTCTAATTTAAAAAAGAAGACAAAAGAAAGGGTGGAAAGTCTAATGTGGGTAATAATGAATAACGATGGGGTTCATTTCCAGAGAGGGGAGTCGATGATAAGCTATAAGCCAAAAATTAATAACCCAGAGGAGATTAGGAGAAAGGAAGAGCGACTAATTGGAAATCCGATAACTCGATTCAGAGAGGTCTGTGAGGCAGCGGAACAGGGAGACTGGCGCAAGGCTCGGACAATATATACTTCAATACCTTTAAATAATAAACTAGAGTATTTGAAGCTAGCTAATTTGCTGAATGAGTGCTTTAACCGCAGAGGAATGGAACTTGAGGCAAGTTCAAAAAATTCTAAGGGTCATTCATTCAAAACATACGACTTCTTCGAGTTGTATGAAATTCGTCTATTTATGCGAGCTGTTTATAAAGATGCTAGTGAGCTTGAACCTAGAAATGCTGATATTTACTTTAATTTAGGTTTGATCGAAGAAGATATTTCTAAGTTTGGGCTTGAATCAAGTCGTTTACAAAAGCTTTTTGCGACTCAGGATGGGCAAAAGCACGCAAAAAGATATTTAGAAAGAGCTGCTAAGCTAAACCCCTCTAGTTCAGAAATTAAGAGAGAAAAAAAGAGATTTACTCGCGTAATTTTTGGAAAACGCCTTAGGTTAGCTGCTTTAGTGGCACTAGGAGCTTCGGCAGCTGCTTTGGGTTCAACAGTTATTTACAATAATCGCGAAACCATTGCAGCAACTATATCTGAATTCAGAGATTCACTTAGCGATCCGAACAAAAGTGAAGACCAGGCTCAAGATGGCTTACCCAAGACAGGGGATGAACAGTAAGATACCAACAATGTAAATTATGAATAACCCTCCAGAAAAAACATCTCACGATCGAAATATTGTTGATCGTGAAAAATTAAATCATTTAGTTCGCTATATCAATACTCTCATTATTGAGGGGGATTATTCATCCGATGAACCAACAGGAATGTTGGATAAGATGTTGCACTTGATATACAGCTCAGGTGTTAGTGAAGATGTAGCTATTCGTATAGAAGATATTCTTAAAAGCAAATCGATTCAAAGTACATCAATTGATGATCAAGAGACAGAAGAGCTTATTAGTCTATGTAAAAACAATAAAGAGAAAGACTCATTAATTAGATTAATAGGGTATTTGCATGGTTTTGTTCAGAGGAGAGATTTCTTTAAAAAAGGGGGGAGCAAAAGGGAAAGACATCGTAATGACATTATGACTCTCGTGGAAACGGGCCCCTTCCATTGGAAGGTTGTTAATTTTTTTCGATATAAATTACGTCATTTTTTATACGAGCCTCTTAGTGTTGAATCGGTAATAGAGGAGTTTGATGATTATTGGAAGAATTGGGAAAAGAAATCGAAGCAAAGAAAAGAAACTCAACTTCAAGATACCCGCTTGCTCATTGAGCCCCAAGACGATGAAGAAAGCGAAGAGCTACCAATTCATTCACCGCAGCCAGTAACAGATGAGCCAGATGTCGAACTCGATTTAGAAGATATCGAATTGGATCCAAATGATGACAGGCTTAGAGTTCTTTTTCAGACAATGGGTCCAGGGGATAAATGGAAGCCTGAGGTTCAAATGCGTGAATGGAAAAAGATTGAGATGACTGAGGGGAAAATAGAAGAGTCACTAGAGGTATTTGGAGATTTAAAAATTCTTAAAAAAATAGAAGGAGGGAAATATGTTTTTAATTGTAAAAAATCTGATGGAAGTTTAATGTCTGAAGAATGGTTTAGCGGTATTAGATTTAATGAGGAGGGGGCCGTTGTAACGTTTAAGGATGGAAAAGAAAATATCATTAGCCCGAAGGGAGAATTTTTACTCAAAGAGAATTGTGATTGGGCAGGTCTTTTTTACGAAAAACGCGCCAGAGTGTCAATTAATAAAAAATGGCATTTCATCCGTGAGGATGGAAGCTTCCTATTATCCGATATTGCTGAAAAAATTGAGGGGGCAAAAGTAGAGGCGATGAGCATGCGCTTAAAGCCGCTTCAGTTTGATAAGGCTGAGGATTTTAAAAATGGCTTTGCGGAAGTTGAATTAGATGGTGAGGAATTCAAAATCGATATGAATGGAAAACGTTATGAGATAAGAGAGGAAGCAGAAATGCTTCCGAAACCTCATTGGCTAAAAAGCCCAGAAGAGCAAGAAGCAATTCCATTATCAGGAACAGCGGATGAGCCTCCAGCAATTCCATTACCAGGAACAGACGACAATCTTCCACCACTTGTGGTCGATAAAAAAGACGGTGAGGGCGCGGAGAAGGAGGCTTCACCTTTTGAACAGCCGATTCCGGATGTATCAACTGAAAAAAATAGCCCTACTCCTGAAGTGGTAACTCCTTCTATTCCAGATTTTGGAAGAAATGAATTTATTAAGGCAGAAGAATGTAGAAAGAAAGAAAAATATGCAAAGGCTATTGAATATTATGAAAAGGCGATAAAAAGCAATTGTATTAATAGATTAGAAGCTTTAAATAGAATAGCCGTGTGTCATTACAAACTTGAGGCTTACGATAAGGCGATTGAGTATTTTTGCGAAGCGTTAAACGTGAGTGTGCAAATAAAAGAGATTAATAATATTTATAAGCTAATTTATAAGACATTAATGAAGATGAATCCAAGTGATCCATCTAGAGCGATTGATAAGTTTGAGGGAATTTTGAGAAAATTTAATAAAGAAGAGAGTAATCTTGATGAGGAGTTACTAAAGGTATTGTCAAAAGATCGTATTAAGGCTCAGGAAAGCAGTATGCATGAAACACTTACTCTTGTAATAATGAGTGAGCCATCTGATGGTGAATTGAGAAAAAAAGCTGAAGAGGTGTGTGACGAATATCGTCAGTTGGTCAGTCAAAATCCGAATCATAAATTTTCTCATCGTGAAATGGCTCGAAAGCTTAGAATGTTATATGACGAGGGGAAAGTGGAAATTGGATTGGTATTTGAGGTTCATGAAATGGATTTAGAAAACAATCCAGATCATTTTGCCTCAATTGCTTCAATCGCTGAAACACATTTTGCAATCGGTGGATATGAAAGCTTAGTTAAAGCAGCTGAGTATTTTATGCGAGTTTTAGCACTTGAATCGGACGATTCAGCTACGAATAGGCCCGATCTTTATCAGGTATTGAAAAAAGAAGCTCAAGAGCGTCTGTCTGAAATTCCTAAGAAGATGTCAGAATTGATTCAAAAGGGTCCCGTTCCCACAATAAGAGTCCAAGATTAAAAAACGAGTAAAAGCGCTCGCCTTGGCGAGCGCTTTTTTGGTATATTGATTGCGTTTGATTAATCTAATAAAAATGGAATACGAACCAGTCATCGGACTCGAAGTACACGCTCGCATCAATAGTAAAACAAAGTTGTTCTGCCGTTGCAGTAATAATATTTTTAATGAAAAGCCGAATAGTCACGTGTGTGGGATTTGCATGGGATTCCCAGGAATGCTACCGGCAACTAACGAAGAAGCGGTTAAAAAAGGGGCGAAGGCTGGCTTGGCGCTAGGCTGTACAGTGAATGAGTTCTCTAAATTCGATCGGAAAAGCTACTTTTACCCCGATCTCCCCAGTGGATATCAGACTTCTCAATTTGATAAGCCAATTGCGGAGCACGGAAAAATAAACATCACATTATCCGATGGTTCTGTGAAGGTAATTGGGGTGACTCGCTTACATCTAGAGAATGATGCGGGGAAATTAACCCATACTTCTGGCGGAACACTCGTTGATTATAATCGATCAGGAACTCCACTGATGGAAGTTGTGAGTGAGCCCGATATTCGCAGTGTAGAAGAAGCTTCACTTTATGCCCGTCAGCTTCAAAAAATCGTTCGTTATGTGAACGCATCTGATGCAAACATGGAAAAGGGGCAGATGCGTTTCGATATCAATGTTTCATTGCGTCCGAAGGGGCAGGAAAAGTTTGGAACTCGGTCCGAAACCAAGAACCTCAACTCATTCCGAAGCTTGGAGAAAGCGTTGGAATACGAAATCAAGCGCCAAACCGAATTACTCGAAAGCGGCGGAACAGTGGTGCAGGAAACGCGTGGATGGGATGACGATAAAGAGGTAACCGTTTCACAGAGAAGCAAAGAAGAAGCGGCGGATTATCGCTATTTTCCAGAGCCCGATATTCCACCCATCATCGTTACCAAAGAAGAGATTGAGCAATTAAGGTCAGAATTACCCGAACTCCCTGGAGTAAAGGCAAAACGTTATCAGGAAGAGCTTGGCTTATCATCCGACGATGCTCATCAGATTGCTAACTCTGCAGATGTAGCTGATTACTTTGAAAAGGCATTGGCGGTTTCTAAAAGCGCCAAAAAAACATCCAATTGGATCTTATCCGAGCTATTAGCAGTTGAGAAGGATGTGAACGCGCTTAATTTATCCCCAGAGAATCTTGGAAAATTAGTAAAATTAATTGAAGAGGGGGCGATTAGTAATAAAATCGCTAAAGATGTTTTCGAAGAGATATACCAGGGAAATCTTGATCCTGAAAAAGTAATAGAAGAAAAAGGATTAAAAGTAATGAATGACACAGGGGAGCTCGAAAAAATTTGCAAGCAGGTGATCGATCGAAATCCGGCAATCGTTGCCGATTTTAAAGGAGGAAAAGAAAAAGCGATTGGCGGTTTGGTGGGGCAGGTGATGGGCGCCACAAAGGGGTCGGCCAATCCAAAAATGGTAAATGAGATTCTGCGCAAATTACTGTCTTAAGTCAACTCCAACCATTCGCTTTTAGGGGCGAAAACATGGTATAATCTTTAAGAATTTAAAATTAAAAAATAAAAATTATGCCAGTTATACCAACTGTTATCGACAAATCTCCTCAGGGAGGAGAACGCGCTTATGATATTTACTCACGTTTATTAGAAGAGCGAATTATTTTTCTAGGAACTCAAATCAACGATGAGGTGGCCAATGTGGTAATTGCTCAACTTTTGTTTTTAGAGAAAATAGATCCAACAAAAGACATCACTGTTTACGTGAATTCCCCAGGAGGATCAGTATCAGCAACACTCGCGATGTACGACACTATGCAGCTGATTAAATGCGATGTTTCAACCGTTTGTATGGGGATCGCCGCTTCTGGTGGCTCTATTATTTTAATGGGAGGTACAAAAGGAAAGCGTTTCATTCTTCCTCATTCAGAGGTAATGATTCATCAGCCATTGGGTGGAGCAGAAGGTCAGGCAACCGATATCGCCATTCAGGCCGATCACATCATTCAAACCAAGGGATTACTCAACGGTATGATTGCTAAAATGACAGGTCAGCCACTTGCAAAGGTAGAAGCAGATTGTGAAAGAGATTATTACATGCGTGCCAAAGAAGCATTAGAATATGGTATTGTCGATAAAATTATTGAGGGGAAGAAATAAATTTATAAAAAATAAAGAGCCTCGCTTCGGTGGGGCTTTTTTGATGTTTGAAAGTAATTGACAAATTACAATGATATGTTAAGATAGATTTCTTAATAGCCTCCATGAACAAGGGAAAGCATAAACATACAGCCGATACTGAACTAAGTAGATTAAGAAATAAGTTTAGTAACAAGCCGGATTCACTATCCGAATCTCAGCGCAATCGTCTTAAGGAATTGTTAGCTAGCAAAAAGGAAAAGAGGGGGCTTACTGCCAATGAACAGGATATGATTAGGCGGCTTGGTATGAGCCGTCGGAATTTTTTAAGAATCGGATTAGGTGTTGGAAGTGCTACCTTAATAGGTAGTGTTTATGGCATTGGTGGGTTGTTACAAGATGAAAGTACTGACAAATCGGCGCAGGGAAAGTTGGTAGAAAAGCCTAAAGAGATAAAAAAGTCAGAAGATTCATCCGAACAGTTCCCCTTGCCTGAATGGGCCAAGGAAATTGAGTTGCCTAAGGTTGAATTTAGTGATGAGCCTTTTGATTGGAGTGAAGAAAAAAAAGCTCAATTTTATTTGCCAGATGGAATGAGTGCTGAAAAGAGTAAAGTGCTGACCAGAGAATTTGAGGGCAAATTTTTGAAAACTAGGCATTTATTGGAAAAAGCTAACGATTTAGAAAAACGTATACAAATATTAGACAATTTCCTTTTCAGTTTAATAGAAGGTTTCTTAAATTTAGACACTGAAAATAAAATTAAAGGAGAAGAAATAAAGTTGAATACACCACAGTTTTGGCAAGTATGGGAGAAGGTATCCAGAACCTTAGCTTTTAATGATATATTTGTTAGCCTTGGAAAATTTGCTGATTTTACTTTTCATAAAGTAAAAAGATTAGGAAGATGCAGAGTTCAAAATGCAGAAAACAATGTCGAAGTACCGATTATGGCAACCACTGAAGATTGGTGGCATTTTTCGGCCAAAAATAAACTTTCAATGAAAGATATAGGGACTTATTATGATTTAAATAATGCCATTGTAATGCATCAGCATAAGGGTGCTTCTGCTTTGGGAGATTTAATACGCACCATATCGCCAGATGTTTATCGTAATTTTATGCCTAGCAATGTTCACTATGAAAGATTAAAAAAGGCTTACACAGATGCTCATGTGTTTCATGAGGGGGCCCATGCAGCACTATCCAGAATTTATAAATTTCCTATAAGGCAAGGTGATGTGGCTTTTGGCAGAGTCCCTAAAATTAATTTTGCGGATCTCCCGATCGAATTTCAAACTGCGACAGCAAGAGAAATTCACGAATTAGGATCTGTGGGTTTTGGATTAATGAATGCGGGAATATCAGCAAAATTATATGCCTTAAATGCTGCTACGATAACGAAAAGAAAGGCATATTGGTTATCTTCATTGATGTTGAGATCAGAAATCACGAATTTACCGAATGTGAGCGATGAGCTTAAAGATCAGATTCATAGCAACGCCTTAAAAGGGAAAAAAATGGGTAGAGTGATGGAGTTGGCTTTAGCCGGAGCCGATGATGATCAGCTTTTTTTCATTGGCGAGAAGATGGCCAAACTTTGTTTATATTTAATTCAGCAAGAAAAAAAGTAATAAATTTACTACATCGTTCTCATATTCATGCTTATTAATCAATCCGACAGCACGAGCTTTTTTGATGGTGATCATTTTGACAAAAATAAAAACTAATATAGTATAAAACCCTTTTACATAACTGTATGCATTCTCCCTCCCCCTTAAAATTAGTGCATTCTGCTCCCGAAAAGCAAAAAAAAGTGCAAAAAAAAGTGAGGGAGTCTGTTCGAAGAATCCTATGTGCAATCAATTTAATATTTGGCTTTCGTCAACTGGAGATGGGGGAAGAATCAAGAACTTTGAGATTGATGAATCGAAGAAGAATAGCACATCTAGCCAATCATCATGAGTACGGTCAATTGGAGGTTATAAAAGGAGGTGGGGACCCTGAAGAGAGTATAGAGGTTTTACTAGAGAAATTTAGAATAAAATGTCATATACGCTCTTATCATATCCTGAGATTGCTAAGGGGAAAAAAAGAAGAGGGGAATGTGAGATATAAATTATTCGAACGGCTCAATAAATAAAGGGTAATGGCTTCAGATTTTATTGGACGAGGCTTTTTGTTATACTGCTCGCATGTTCAATCTACTCAAGCAATCTGGCAACGCTCGTCGCGGAACTTTAAAAACTGCTCATGGGGAAATTCAAACCCCATTTTTCATGACGATCGGAACGGTCGGGGCAATCAAAGGTCTTATCCCCTCAGAGGTGCGTGAACTGGGTGGTCAGGTGATTCTAAGTAACACTTACCACCTTCACCTTCGCCCCGGTGAAGATATAGTGGAGAAAGCAGGTGGGTTACACGGATTTATGAATTGGGATGGGCCGATTTTAACCGACAGTGGGGGATATCAGGTTTTTTCTTTAGCAAAAATGCGAAAACTCAAAGAAGAAGGGGTAGAATTTCAGTCTCATCTCGATGGCTCCAAAATATTCCTCAGCCCCGAAAAAGCGATTGGAATTCAACAAAAACTCAATTCCGATATTATGATGTGTTTGGATGAATGTCCGGGAGCGAGTCAGGATCGAGCGTATGTAGAAAGGTCACTCGGTTTAACCACTCGATGGGCCAAACGGTGCAAAGAAGCGCATTCAAACAATAATCTATTATTCGGCATTGTTCAGGGTGGAATGCACGCCGATCTTCGTGAAAAATCCGCCAAAGAACTTACTGAAATCGGTTTTGATGGCTATGCAATTGGTGGCCTTTCGGTCGGCGAACCAAATCAAACCATGTACGAAATACTCGAAGCAACGTGCCCTGTCTTACCCGAAGATAGACCTCGTTATTTAATGGGAGTTGGAACCCCACAAGATATTTTAGAGGGGGTGGAAAGAGGGGTTGATATGTTTGATTGTGTGATGCCAACAAGGAACGCTCGTCACGGTCATTTGTTTACCTCGAAAGGGATTGTGCGGATTAGAAAAGAGGAATTTAAAGAAGATTTCACACCGCTCGATTCAGAGTGTGAGTGTTACACCTGTAAAAACTTCACGAAGGCATATTTACGCCATTTATATGTTGCCAACGAAATCCTCAGCATCCGCCTAAACACGCTTCATAACGTCGCCTTTTATTTGAATTTAATGCGTCAGATCCGAGAGGCGATTGAAGAAGATCGGTTTGACGAATTTAAGAAAAGTAAACTCAATGAACTTGCCTCCTAGGTCAAATCTCACCGACAAAAAATACAGCGAGATCAAAAAATTGATCGAGGATTTAGGGGTAAATCTGGACGACATCGAAGAAAAATTTATTGCTGGAGGGGGGCGTGGAGGACAAAAAATCAATAAATCCACCAGTACCGTTCAGCTCAAGCATATTCCAACGGGCACAATTATTAAATATCAGAAGCACCGTGAAAGAGCGATGAATCGAGTTTTGGCATTGCGAGAGCTTTTAGAAAAGCTAAATCCTGACTCCAAAAAGGCAAAAGAAATCGAAAAAATAAAAAAACAAAAAAGGCGTCGGAAGCGCAGAGGGATTGACGAAAAAGAAGGTTTAGTGTAAAAAGGAGTTAGAAAACAAAAAGAAACTTGGTAGCCACTAAAAACCTTTGACCGAGAAAAGGCGCTCTGCTAGAATCCTGCCGACTTTTATGAGCCTCATAGGTTTCTGAAATAAAAAATTATTATGATCACGGTTGTTTATCCATTTTACAATATCGGTTGGTGTGAAAATCGAATGATTTACAATAGTAGACTTGGGCAATTAAGAGATCGGCCAGTATTGGAAAAGTCTGCCCTGAAAGAAAAGATAAGTACATCAACTCTTCAAATCGGAAATGATTCTCTGGATCAGTATCTGAAGGATCATCCTGATATTGGGATGAAGCTTTTTCCGCTTAAAGAGGGGAGGGTTGGTGAGCGCCTTAAATATATGGTAATCAAAACCATTGCGGAAAAGGTTGAGACATTCATGGTTCGGAATAAATACCAGTTGGAGCGGTTTCTTGAAAAACCAGAATCGACAGAAGACGTAGAAGCGCTTATTAAAAATGTTGCTTATGAAATTGCCGAAGCAGTTTGCTATGCGATGGAGTTGGAGTCCAGAATCAATGTCGATGCGTTAACCGCTTTACCGAATCGTGGGGCTTTTGAGGAGCGCTTGCGGGAAGAGATTTCCAGGGCAGTTCGCAACGACAGTCCTCTTTGCTTACTAGTGGTGGATTTAGATAAATTCAAATGGATTAATGACAAATACGGACATCGCGCAGGAGATGAAGTGTTGAGGGAGATTTCAAGACGCCTTAGGAACAAAGAAGATGAAGAAAGGATTCTAAGAGATTCAGATTTTGTGTCGCGGTATGGGGGGGATGAATTAACCATCTTACTTCCAAATACAACCAAGGAAGAGGGCAACATCGCTGCTTATCGCATTTCACAGGCGATCAGAGGAAAACAATGCACCGTTGGCAAAAATGGCTCAAGTAGATCAGTCGACTTGTCAGTAAGTATCGGCGTTAGTGGATTCACTGGAGGATATACGGATCCGAAGGGCGAGAAAATGTTCGAAGAAGCGGATGACAACCTTTACATCCTTAAGGGTGAAATGAGTGATCAGGAGGGGGTCCAGAAAGATCGCCGTGGGCAGATCGCCTGCGATGGAAGAGTTCTTGAAGAATCAGACCTTGTAAGAACGCTCGAGGAAAATAAGAACCTTCAAATGCCAGGTGATCACCGTTTTATTGCAGATGTAGAAAGAGAAAGAATTTTAGAACTGGTTCAATAGTGTGAGCTATTCACCGCCAGTAATTGCATTTTTTAGGTCACCCATCTTATCCGAAATTCCCCCTAGATTGTCGGAAGTGGATTTAAGTTGATTGAGTGATTCGTAGAATTCTTTGTACTGGCCACTGACCTGACTAAAATCAACATTGTCGTTTACAAATCGGAATAAGTAGAATCCACCAACGATAGGGAATATAATAAACACGAGGAAGAATATAAAACTGATAATCGCTCGCACGATTGCCAAGTGCCGAACGGTTTTTTGATATTTCAGAACCTTATCAACCTTCTCCTCAAGAATAGCCAGAGAGGTTTGATTGGATTTTGGTTCAGCTTTGGGGATTTCTTTTTTTGGGGTCTCTTGTAAATTGATGTCTTCCATGGTGGTGAGGTTAGTCTTTTATATTAATAGTTTTAACATTGGCTTCTGCCACTTGATTTTCTGGCATTTCAGAAGGAGCGCCAAGGGTGAGATCTTTCGCTTTCTGATCTTTTGGAAAGGCGATCACTTCGCGGATATTCGGTTCACCGGCAAACAACATCACCAATCGGTCCAATCCCCAGGCAATTCCGCCATGAGGAGGAGCGCCATAGCTGAAAGCTTCGAGCATATGTCCAAAGCGCATTTCAGCATCTTCGGGGGTGATTCTTAAGATTTCAAAGATCTGTTCTTGAAGTTTTTTCTCGTGGATACGAATACTTCCTCCGCCAATTTCATTGCCGTTTAAAACCACGTCGTAGGCAATCGCACGAGCTTGAACAGGGTCGTTATCTAGCACTTCTCGGTCTTCATCCATCGGGCGAGTGAAAGGGTGATGCATGGCACCAATCTGCCCGGTTTCTTTCTCAAATTCAAACATGGGGAATTCATTCACCCAGCAGTAGGCAAAGACATTTTCATCCATCAGTTCAAGTTTCTTCCCGCAAGCCAATCGAACCTGCCCCAGTGCCTCGCAAGCCGTGTTGAATTGGTCGGCACCGAAGAAGACAATGTCACCTGTTTTAGCCCCTGTTGCTTCAGTAATTTTTTCGACAATCTCATCGCTTAAAAACTTAAGAATAGGAGATTTAATCCCTTCTTCTTTGTAGACGAAGTAAGCAAGTCCTTTCGCACCGTAAATTTTAGCCACCTCTTCTAATTTATCAATTTCACTTCGTGTCCAGTCAGCCGCTCCTTCTACGCGTAATGCCTTTACAACACCACCCGATTCCACCACTCCAGAGAATACTTTGAAATCGCAATGAGCCACTAAATCCGAAACATCAATTATCTCCATTTCAAAGCGAACATCAGGCTTATCAGAACCAAATCGGCTCATAGCTTCATGCCAAGAGTAAATAGGGAAAGGAGTTTCTTGAATCTTCTTTTCAGGAACAAATTTTTTCGTCAATTGAATAAGTAGCCCCTCGTTGATTTTCATAATATCTTTCTCTTCCACGAACGACATTTCCACATCCAATTGAGTGAATTCAGGCTGTCGATCACCACGCTGATCCTCGTCGCGGAAGCAACGGGCGATTTGAAAGTACTTATCAAATCCTGCAATCATTAGCATTTGCTTTAACTGCTGAGGACTTTGTGGGAGCACAAAAAACTTTCCAGGATAAAGACGTGAAGGCACCATGTATTCACGACTTCCCTCAGGGGTTCCTTTGATTAAAATTGGGGTTTCTATCTCAAGAAAATCATTTTCATCCATATAATCCCGAATCGTTTTAACCAACTTATGACGAAGGATCATATTGTCTTTCATTCGATCATGACGCAGGTCGAGATATCGGTATTTTAAACGAAGCTCTTCGTTAACATTTTTTTCCTGATCGATTTCAAACGGGGGAGTTTTAGATTCATTAAGAATCTCCATTTCATGGATATAAACCTCAACTTCACCTGTTTTTAAATTTTTATTAGCTTGTCCTTCCAGTCGTTTTCGCACTTCTCCAGTAACTTTAATAACATATTCAGAGCGCACTGAATTGGCAATTTTCCAAGCTGCTTCATTAACATTCGGATCAAAAACAATCTGGGTCAATCCGTAGCGATCTCGAAGATCGATAAAAATAATTCCTCCGTGGTCACGTCGGCGATGAACCCATCCGCTCAAAGTGCTAGTTTGACCTTCGTCAGAAAGTCGTAAGTCGTTACAAGTGTGTGTTCTGTACATAATTTGTTAATTATTTCCGCTTTATTTTAGGGGAAAATTTTTGCATAAGCAATGTTGGAATAAACTAAAAACTAGATATTTTTTCGAATTTCGGATTTCGATATTCGATTTTCCACGAAGTGGATTTATTCCTTAACAGAAACCCCCAAAATAGCTTCAAGCTGAGAAGCCGTTAAAGGACCTTTTCTTAAAACATGAAGGTGATTTTTTTTAATCTCAAGTACTGTAGAAGCTTTGCCACTCCCTTCTAATCTCCCCTCAAAAACCAAGTCAGGTTTAAATTCAGACTTTTTAAAATTCTTAATAACTTCATCGTGACTGAAGCACAAATCAGTTCCAGAACAATTAGCGCTAGTGGTAATAAGCGGTCCACCAAAAGAAAGTAAAATATCTTGAGTTTTGTCATGAAGTGGAACGCGGAGACCGACGGTATCCATATCAGGAAAGTAATGATGAGGGATCATTGGCCCCTTTGGCAAAATAAGAGTGACAGGACTTGGAAAAAGTTGCTTTGCCACAAAGCTACCAAAATCATCCAATTTTACGTACTGACGAATTTTCAATTGCTCGGGGACCGAAATCATAATGCTCATCGGTTTTTTATAATCCCTTCCTTTGATGAGCTGAATTTTTTCAACCACTTTTTCGTTCATTAAATCAGCTGCTAGTCCAAAACAGGTATCAGCAGGGTGCGCCACAACGCCACCTTTTTTCAGGATTTCAACAGCTTCTTTAAGTGTTTCCGAGTTGAATGGGAGGACTTTCATAGGATTTGCAAAGAAATACATAACCTTACGTTACGTTCTTTTTTTATTTTTTTCAAATTTTATCTTTAAAATACTAAGGTGAGCGATGGTGTTTGTCTGAAAAAGTACCTCGCCCGAAATTTCCTTTCTACTGGTCATAGTTGGATGAATATCAGAAAATACACATCACAAGCTAGCTTTGGATTCATTCGGACATTCAACCCCTTTGCGCCGAGCGATAATCGTCCGGACAACGAGCTGAATAATGCCGACCGCTACAAGAATAAATGGTAAAATGCTTACAAATGTTTCCCAAGTCATTGGCAGATCCTTTCATTTGGATGGACAAACACCATCTCACCTCAGTATTTTAATACGTTAAAGAGCAACGGATTCCTATTTTATACAGACTACCTCTACCTGTCTATTGAAAATTAAAAAAAAATCCACTAAACTGTTTTGGAAAATGATCAAAAAAATCAATCCACATTTCGATTCAGCCTTAATCTGTGACGAGCAGGAGAGGGCTTATTTTTTATAATTCAAATTCATTCATGGCTAAAAAAGCAGCATACAAAAAAATTCTTTTACTCGGCTCTGGCGCTCTGAAGATTGGTGAAGCCGGGGAGTTCGATTATTCTGGTTCTCAGGCCATTAAGGCATTTAAAGAAGAGGGGATTAAGGTGGTGCTGATCAATCCGAATATTGCGACGAATCAAACCAGCAAGGGGCTGGCCGACAAGATCTATTTCTTACCTGTTACACCGTATTTTGTAGAGCAAGTGATTAAAAAAGAAAAGCCCGACGCGATCGCACTCAGCTTCGGAGGTCAGACGGCGCTTAACTGTGGAGTGGAATTGTTTGAAAAAGGGATTCTTAGAAAATATAAACTTCATGTACTCGGAACACCCGTTAAATCCATTCAGCTCACAGAAGATCGTGAATTATTTAAGCGTGCATTGAATGAGATTGGAATTGTCTCACCGCGTAGTGTTTCTTGTACAACCGCTGATCAAGTTAAAAAAGCATCAAAAAAAATTGGTTTTCCTATCATGATTCGTGCTGCTTTTGCACTAGGTGGGCTGGGTTCCGGCGTGGCGAAAAATGAAAAAGATTTGGATGTGTTGGTTAAAAAAGCCTTCGCCACTTCGCCACAAGTACTTATCGAGGAATATTTAAAGGGTTGGAAGGAAATTGAATACGAAGTGGTGCGAGATTGCAAAGATAACTGTATTACCGTTTGTAATATGGAGAACTTCGATCCGCTCGGCATTCACACGGGGGAATCCATCGTCATTGCACCAAGTCAAACACTCAGCAATCACGAATACCAAAAGCTCCGCAATATCGCCATAAAAGTTATCCGGCATCTCGGAATAGTGGGGGAGTGTAATATTCAATACGCCCTCGATCCTAAATCCGATGAATATCGTGTGATCGAAGTGAACGCTCGCTTATCTCGTTCGTCCGCGCTCGCTTCAAAGGCAACAGGTTATCCGCTAGCGTACGTGGCGGCCAAGTTGGGGCTGGGATACGCACTCACTGATCTTCGAAACGCCGTCACTCAAAAAACATCGGCTTGTTTTGAACCAGCACTCGATTATGTCGCCCTTAAAATTCCTCGATGGGATCTCAATAAATTCCGAAAAGTCAGTGAAGAAATCACGACGGAAATGAAATCAGTCGGAGAAGTAATGGCGCTCGGTCGTAACTTTGAAGAAGTAATTCAGAAAGGGCTTCGCATGATCCAAATTGGCGCGTACGGATTGGAGCCAGATATGTTTGAATTTAAAAATCTTCAGGAGGCGGTTGAGATTCCAACACCCAAGCGCATATTCGCAATCGCTCAAGCGGTTGATAAGGGATACAGCATTGAAAAGCTTCATAAGCTCACAGACATTGATCCATGGTTTTTAAATAAGATCAAAAACATCCGATCCATCGCTAAAAAAGTGAAAGCGAAAAAAGCGGTTACAAATATTTCCGAAGATTTGATGCGCGAAACCAAGAAAGCTGGCTTCTCCGATAAACAAATTGCTCGCTTATTTAAGGGGGACGAAATGAAGGTGCGTGATTATCGAAAAAAGCTCGGCGTCCTGCCGGTTGTTAAGCAAATCGATACGTTGGCTGCTGAATTCCCCGCTAAAACCAATTACCTGTATCTCACCTATCATGGCGATAAAAATGATATCTCCTTCGAAAAATCGAAAATCGAAACTCGAAAATCGAAAAATTCTAAGTTCGAAGTTCGAAGTTCGAAGTTAAAAAAAGCCATTGTTATTGGCTCAGGCCCCTATTGTATCGGTTCATCCGTGGAGTTTGATTGGTGCTGTGTAAACGCCGTTAAAACGCTTCACAAGGAAGGTTATGAATCAATCATGATCAACTACAATCCAGAAACAGTGAGCACCGACTTTGATGAATGCGATAAATTGTATTTCGATGAGTTGAGCTTGGAGCGCGTACTGGATATTTACGACAACGAAAAACCCAATGGAACCGTGGTCTCAATGGGAGGGCAGATTCCGAATAATTTAGCACTAAAACTCGATGCGGAAGGAGTGAAGATTATGGGGACATCGGTTAAAAATATCGATCGGGCGGAAAGCCGTGACAAGTTCTCCGCACTGCTCGACGACCTCAAGGTTGATCAACCAGAATGGAAGGCATTTAGTAAAATCGAGGACGCTTACAAATTCGCCGATAAAGTCGGCTATCCCGTATTGGTTCGCCCCAGTTACGTTTTATCAGGCGCAGCGATGCGTGTGGCTCATAATCACGAGGATCTGGAAGACTTTCTTGGTAAAGCAGTTCGTGTGAATATCGAAGCTCCTGTGGTGATTTCTAAATTCATAGTGGGCGCACGGGAAATCGAAATGGACGCCGTCGCTTCGAAGGGAAAGGTTCTCATCTACGCGATTGGTGAGCACGTGGAAGACGCGGGAGTTCACAGCGGAGATGCCACCATTGTATTACCCCCTCAACGAACGTATTTAGAAACCCTACGTCGGGTAAAAAAGATAGGAAAGCAAATCGCAAAATCGCTCAATATCACAGGACCATTCAACATCCAATTTTTAGCGAAAGACAACAATATTAAAGTGATTGAATGTAACTTGCGCGCCAGTCGGTCTTTCCCATTTGTTTCAAAAGTTACCAAGTATAATTTCATCGATATCGCCACGAAGGCAATGGTAGGGAAGGTGGATAAAAACGCTCGTTATCAAACCGTCGATCTCGATTATGTAGGTGTTAAATTCCCTCAATTCAGCTTCCCACGCCTCAAGGGTGCCGATCCGGTTCTTGGAGTAGAGATGGCCAGTACGGGTGAAGTAGCTTGTTTCGGAAACGACTTCGAATCCGCTTTCTTAAAATCTTATTTGGCAGTGGGTTATAAGATTCCTAAAAAGAACATTTTACTGTCAGTTGGAAAATTAGAGGACAAGATCAGTATGCTTTCTGCTGTGAAAAAATTAGAAGCGATGAAATACAACCTATTCGCCACTGAAGGAACAGCCAAATATTTAAAAGAAAATGGAATCAAGGTGACTCATTTACACAAAGTTTCCGCCAAAAAGAGTCCGAATATTTCCGAATACGTAAAGGCAGGGAAGATCGATTTATCTATCGTTATCCCAACCAAATACGCTCACGACGAACTCACCGATGGTTACACCATCCGCCGAATGGCCGTGGATCAGAGTATTCCGCTCGTTGCCAACATTCAGTTCGCCAAAGCCCTGATTAATTCTATCGAGAAGTATAAGATAGAGGACTTGGAGTCAAAGTCTTGGGATGAATATAAAAACTAATTAAGAGTTAAAAGTGAAGAGTTAAAAAGCTCTTAATTATTAATTCTTAACTTTTAACTTTACGAAAGTAGCTCCTTAACCACCTTATTTACCAATCCACCATTAGTTTGGCCTTTTTTGTGTTAACCTTGACAAATTTTAAAAAATAGCTCAGTATAGCAACCTTGTCTTCCCGGACATATCTAATATTCCTTATTTAATGAAGAAATTGTCTCTTAATCTTCTGCAAGGTGTCCGAAAAGCCGATACATCGGAAAGCAAGTTGTTTAAAAAAATCATTAGCTTGGTATTAGGCTTTTTACTGGCCAGTCCCTTTTTGGCGAATTATCAGATTATAAAGAGCGACTCTTTTCATGAGGAAATTTTACCTCAAGAAGACATTAATCTGATTCATGAGAGAAGTGAAACAATAATATATGCCGTTCAACCAGGGGATACACTTTCATCGGTTGCCAAAAGTTTTAATCTAAAAAAAGAAAGCCTGATGGTTGAGAATGATTTATGGAATCCCAACCGATTACGAGCAGGGATGGAAATTAAAATTCTTCCAGTAGATGGCCTATCTCATATAGTTAAAAAGGGTGAGAATCTAGAGAAAATTGCCAAGAGATATGAAATAGATAAAGAGAAAATAATTGAGCAAAATAATCTGGAGGGTGAGAGTTTGGCTGTGGGGGTATCTTTGATTATTCCAGAGGCTAGATGGGAGATTCCAGTTTATACCACTATATCCGCACCCGTTGCGCCGATTGGAAAGTACACAGGTAGTGCAACAGGTCGCTTACTTCGGCCTGCTAAGGGTGAGATTACACAGGGCTATCGTCGCGGACATGCAGCTATAGATATTGCTACTCGTGCCAAAGGCCCTATTTATTCTGCTGCAAGTGGTAAGGTGATCAAGGCTCAGAGCGGATGGAACGGAGGGTATGGAAATATGATCATTATTGATCATGGGAATGGTATGCAAACCCTTTATGGTCATAATGAAAAACTTTATGTCACAGTAGGTCAACAGGTGGAGCAGGGGCAAACGATTGCGTGGATGGGAAACAGTGGCCGTGTGTATGGTCCAACTGGTATTCACCTACACTTTGAGGTGCGCATTAGGGGGATAAAATATAACCCAATAAATTTCTTTTAATTTCTTTTATTTCTAGATGAACAAGTTCATTTTTAAAATGAAAAATCAGGGTGAATGGAAGATTATTTTAATGATTGTCTTTTTTTCATTACTTCTTTTTGGAAATCCAGTTCATGCAGAAACAGTTTATCAGGACGTGGATGTTAAAATGGGGATTGAAATTGGTGATGATCTTCTGGATTTTGAAGATGCCAATAAGATAATTGAAAAAGGAAGATTCGTTAAATATCAGATAAGGATTAAAAATTCCGGCAGTCATTCTCATGGTGATTTGTTGCTTTTGGTTAGCAAACCGGACTATATGGAATATATAAAAGGCTCGACTGTATTGCAAAGCGAAGATTTCTCTTATTCCTCAAACATTCCTGATATTGGTGATGATAGCCCTCTGGAAGTGGGCTATGAAATTCAGACTCTGACAGCAGGAAAAGAGATTATTATTGAATTGCAATTTCAGGCTATTGTACCCGAGGAAGTCAAAGATGAATCACTTTATACCTTTGTATTTGCGAGTCTTTTTGGGCAGTATTCCGCCATACCTGTATTGAGTCAGGCAATTGAAGCAATTATTTCAGGTGAGGCAAAGCCAACGGTACAGGTTGATGTTGAAGTTTTGCCATCTCCGGAGAGCCAAATTAGTCCTGGTATGCAAATTACCTATAACTATAATCTTCATAATGTTGGTGGAGCTGCAACATCTGATATGACAATCACGAGCTATTTGCCAAACAATACAACCTGTATATCAGGATGCGGAGCTTTCACGCTTGACCCCCTTGATCCAAATGAAGAGGGTCTGTTTCATGAAATGGTTGTCTTGGTTGATTCAGATTTATCTGGCGTAACAGAAATTGTGAATATTGGTTACGATTTAAGCGGTGAGAATTTTGAAATAATTGAATACAGGGAGCCAATCACTAGCGCAACCACTGGTGGAGGCGGTGATGATGGACAAATATTAAACGAGTTCACATTAATTGTTAATCAGGTTCCAAATGTCATATTAAATTCTGCAGATGGGGTAACTCAAAGGCTGGACGGTGCTGATTTAACAGAAACACAATATTCATTATTGTATGGCGGAAGAAAACAGCAATATACATACCCTATACTTTCTACGACCGACAAAAGTAGAACACAAAGACCATGTGGGACTTATTCCCATTCAAATCAATTTGGAGCATATTTTTATGCATACAACAGTAATGGTTACGAAAATTCTGAATCTGTATCTGGCATAGGTTTGTTTAGTACTCCTATTGAATTTAATGTAAATACGGTTTTACCAGAGACTTCTCCAAAGTTGGAATTCACTGTTAATACTCCAATGTATAGCTTTGGAAGTACATCAGAAGTTAATAAGTATATGAAAGAAGGGGTTCAAATTGATATTCCAAGTATATTCACAGAAAGTAGGGCGGTACAGAATGGGGCAATGGGAATAGTTAGCTCCGAGGTTATAGCAAGTGTTTCGGAGGATCTTTGGCAATATAATTATGCCGGAAGAGACGAATATTTATGTACAAAATGTTATAGCTGCGGAGAGGATTGCACCCGTTGTGTGGATTACGATAGGCCTGTGTATGTCTGGCAAAAATCAAGCTTGCCCAATGTCGAATTAAAAGATGATGATACGACCCATATCAGTGTCTATACATCAACTGCATGGTTAAAAACACAAGGAGGGCACATCGGTACAAATGGCAATTTTACAAACGAAATTGGTGAATTTAATTCAGTTGATCTGATGTCATATCAAGACATAAATAATGAAGAGGATAGTTATGCACGGTCCAATGAATATATAAGAAGCAATCACCTTACCCCGTCTTCTAGCTATACACCGCCAGGAGAATTCAATGCCGAGTATATGGTTTTTGGAAATACAGGTGTGGGTGATATGAAAACAAGCTGTGGTCAGGCTGGTGAGTCTGATTGTGAAGCATGGTATGTGGAGGGGGTAGAATTTCCATTCTTACAAAAGGGGGAGGTTTACGATCGCGAAAACAATCCTCGAAATTATAACAACTCCGAATCTCCAAATGACTTAATCGATAGAGAGAAATTTGGTGAAGTGAGAACCAATGAGCTTTCCACTAATCTTGTTGGAACCGTTGAATTAGGTGATGATATTGTGTGGAATAACACAGGCACTATTATAATTGGAGGAGATCAAGATGATGATGTGGTTATCTTTAGCGGGGGTCAGTCCCGTATTTATACAACAGGAGATGTTTACATAAAGGCTGATATTAAATATCAAACATCTAGCTCAGCAAATTATAACGACATTACCTCCGTTCGTATTGATGCGAGAAATATATATGTAGATGGAGAAGTTGAAGATCTTGAGGTGATGATACTCGCACGGGAAGGATTTTACAGTGGTGTTAGCAAAAAGCAGTTGCGCATACTTGGTGACGTAATTGCAAAAAATGCTTTCTGGCAGCGTGAGCCATTGCTTCAATACGATGTGGAAGAGATCAATCAGCCATCAGAATATATTATTGAAGACATGAGAAAATACATTGTACCAGCTCCAGGGGATACAGAATTGCCGGATGATTACACTATCTGGAGGCAGGTAAATCCTGCCACGGGCGAGGTTTTAGATTCATATTAATTAACGGTAAATTATTTAGACAAAATAATCACAATATTTATGACAAATACATTCAATTATTCAAATAATACTAATAAAAAAGTTTTAGATTATTTGTTAGCCAATGATTTTTTCTCAAAGAAAGATGCTTCTGATCTTCAGAGTAGGGCAAAGAAAAAAGGGGAATTAGCTTTAAAAGTTTTTTTACATGAAAATCCTGAGCTAATAGAAAAAACGACAAAATTAATATCTCACTTATCAAGTGTTCCCTATTTTGATCACACATCAGAGGTGTTGGTTAAGAAGCATGAAATTCTAAATCCAGAAAATGCAAAAAAATACGGTGCTTACTTAGTTAGTGATGGTGGATCAGAGAAGTTGCTTTGTATGGACCCGGAAAATAAAGAGTTCAAAGGTTTAAAAAAGACAAATTTTAAAAGAATCCAGATCGTAATAATGTCTCAAGTTACCTTTGATTATATTGAGAAAAATTATGAGGAATTGGCAAAAAAAACAGAGGAGAATAGTAAATTAGAGGGAAAGAGTAAGATCGAGATCATAGAGGCTGATGATGCAGATAGCGCTGATGCAAATAAATATGTATATAACATGCTGAAGGAGTGTGTAGAGAAAGAGGCATCAGATATTCATATTGATCTTGCATTGGGTGACAAGAGACAAAGAGGATTTAAGTTAAGATATCGTGTTGATGGCAAGTGTTTTGATGAAAGTTTTCATAATGACATTATGCTTTACAGGGGGATTGTGAATAAATTAAAACTCGATGCAGGATTAAAAATTGACGAGAGAAGATTGCCTCAGGATGGTCGTATATCTTTTGAGTTAAATGAAAAGGTATACAACTTCCGACTCTCCTTTATGCCAAGTACAATCCGCAATGCCCAGGAGGAAAAAATTGTTTTGAGACAAATGGCAGATCTGAATAAATGCAATCTTTACGATCTCGGTATTCATCCCTTTTGCTTAGAGTTGCTAAAAAAGGCAATAACTTATCCTCATGGTTTCATTTGTGTTACGGGTCCTACGGGGTCAGGTAAAACAACCACTCTTTATGCGTTATTGCAGGAGATAGACAGGGCAAGCGCGAATGTAATGACACTTGAAGATCCAATCGAAGCCGAAATCCCATTGGTAAATCAGTCACAAATGTTTCACAGGATTGGCTACGACTTTGCCTCAGGATTGCGTGTAATTTTACGTCAGGATCCGGATATTATTATGGTAGGTGAAATGCGTGATGAGGAAACCGCCCTAAAGGCTTTTGAGGCTGCAAATACAGGTCATTTGGTTTTTTCTACACTTCATACCAACACAGCCGCTTCATCAATTACCCGCTTGCTTCAAATGCAAGTTCCTCATTATTTCATCAGCTCTTCATTAAAGTTTATAGTCGCCCAAAGGCTCGTGCGTAGGATATGTACCGAATGTTGCAAAAAACATCCCGATGAAAAAAATGTATTAGCAGCAATCGGATCATCATTTAAAGACGCATCAAAAGAAGTTAAAGACATATACAATGAAGCAAGAAAGAATAATAAACTATTTGCACCGTATCCAAATGGGGGTAAGTGTGGACGCTGTGATGGCGCTGGATACAAGGGTAGAGTTGGAATAATGGAGATCATGCAAGTGGATGATGAAATCAGACACGTAGTAAATTTTGATAGCGGAAATGAAGACAAGATACAGGAAATAGCAGAAAAGAATGGAATGCTGACCATTCAGCAATATGGTTATTTACAAGTACTTGAAGGGAAGACTACTTTTGAGGAAGTTAATAATGCCGTCCTTTCGGTTTAGCCTGAAATTTGTTAAAATAATAAACACTCAAATACAAACAAAATTTGTAATCTGTTAAATCTTATATATGAGATTGATTAGAAAATTATTATTTGTATTTGTTGCTGTTTCGACTTTATTAATAAGTCAGAATTTTGCAAATGCTCAGGCAGGGCATATAGATGATGAAGAGATCGTTATCGATGGTCAGACCTACAAAAGAACGATTACAGAGTTCAAGAAAGTAGAGCCATCAAATGGAAATGCTTATAGTAACTCAGGCGACACTTACAATAATGATTTAAATATAATACCTTTTGTAGATATACCAGGCTACGAGGATCTTTACGATTATATTAAAAACGGAACATTGCCCAGTTTAGATGGGCAAGCTATTACTCCAGGCATAGTGTGTGATGATCCCTCGGGATCAAATTGCTATAGCATGGAAACCTCTGGCACTGCCATTGGCGAGCTTGTTTATGGTGAATATTTCGATCGATCAGATCTATGGCAGAAGGTGGAATATGATGGGAAAGTACATTATGTACCGGTGGATGAATTGAGTAATTCAACTACGGCTATTGATAGTACAGCTGATAAGCCACCGGTAATTACAGATACAGGTGGCGAAATTGACAGACCAACAACCTTCCTTGAGAGTGGATTAAATACTATTAGTTTTCTTAATAATCTTCCAACAATTTCTGTGAATATGGGGATAGATTCATTAACTGATTTAAAGCGTTATGCAGATAAGAATAACTGGAAAGAAAGGGTATATGAAAAATTATATGGTAATGATGAGAAAACCATCACATTTGCAGATGGAATGGCACCTTATGTGGATAGGGCTGAAGAATGGATTTCTCCCAAAATAAAAGAAAATAAACAAGTTCTTACACCTTTGTACCCGGCATATTTTGTGTGGAAAGGTTTTGATTTTGTTGCGACAGTGACTGAAGGGTGGGTTTCTCATTTTACTAAGCCAACGGTAAAGAATTTTTATGAAAAGTATAATGAGATCAATGATTACGTTGAAAATAATGAAAATCTTTCCGATACTCTCAAGAAAAACCATTTTCGACAAATGGGTATGGCTAAGTCATTTGTTAATACGGTAACTGGTTTTTATAGCCTAACAAGAAATCTAGATGAGACATTGGCAGGCTTGTATAGTGTAGCGAGGCATCCAGTTCAATTCGGACAGGGGATGAAAGAGGTTGTAGGTAATTATTATGACAATTTTTGTTCAGAGGACTCAACCGATAGAGAGTGCTATACAGCACAGGGGGGAGTCTTAGGTGAAGCTGTACAATTTGCTCTAGGAGCCGGAGAGCTTAAGACTTTTGCTAGGGGAACTAAAATAGAAAAACATATATCAAATTTAGGCAATAAGGCTAAATATACAGATGATGCATTAAAAAACTCTGATGAGGCTATAGCTGCATTTAAAGGTCTGGAGGGTGATATGAAAAGAGGATATGAAATCCTTATTGAAAAAAAAGTAGTAACAGATAAAGAGTTAGCAGATTATATTTTTGGTTGGCCAGAAGATAAAGCTGAAAGATTATTAAATAGAGTAAACAGCTTTGGATCTAATATGGGGGAATTTGATGGAAGAGAGTTTAAATTCTTATCGCAAAATGGAAGATTTAAGAAATACACAGAAGCTTTTGAGAAAGATGGACGGTATAACTTAATTACTTTTGATGTCGATGATCAGGGCAGAAAATTGATAGTCTCAAATGAAGGAAGGATGTCAGTTGCCAAAAACGATAAAGGGGGAATTTCAATTGACTATAAGGGCTATGAAGATCCTATGAGAGGAGAGTACGATTATATATTGAAAGATGGAAAAATACACATAGGGGATGGCCATCCTGAGTTAGCAAAAAAAGGATATACAGCAGAAGATGTGGATTTAACAGTTGATTACGCAGGCACCATAGAGATAACAGAAAATGGGCACGTAAAATACTGGAGTGATTGGTCGGGACACTTTAAGCCTTCACCAAATGATATAAAAGGACAGGAGGCTGTAAGAAAGCAATTTAAAAAACAATTTGATGTCGATTTACCATCTTTTGACAAGAGATTGAGCAATTCTGAAGTATTAAGCTTAAGCACTAATAAGGGTGGTTTATTAGGGGCGATAGAAGACATGTTTAAAAGCAAAAAAGGGGGGTATTACGGAGGAGGTATTGGTGATGATATTGCAGAAAGTTTTACAAGGGCGGGTAATCCAAAGGAATATGAGATCGCCTTAAAAGAAGTTAATGCAGGAGGTTTTCAGGTGGGTAATACAAGGGTGATTAAGGAGTCTGATTTTTACGATGGTGTTCCAAGAGGCGCTAAGATTTATGAAACGCAATTTCCAAAAGGAGGCCTTGCCATCACTGCAGTTGACGATGGGAAAAGGACTCTTTATGTGTTAGATATCAAGGCAGTTGAAGATGTTAATTTTAAGGCTACGTATGCATTATTGGATCAATATTATTTCCAAGGAGGTTCCAATGAGCGACTAATGAGAGTTGTATTAGATAATGTTGTTGAAAAAAATACATTAAAAACTTTGAATGAAGTCGGAGATTTCAGTAAGTATTATAATAATCCCAAGCTTTATAACAAAGAGATTAAAGAAGCATTTAAGGGCACTTTATTCGGAAGTGCGATGAAGAGGATTGAGGCAATAACGGGAAAAACGGTAAAATGGGATGACGTAGAAATAAAAAGAGTTCGTATTTCTGATGGCAGATTCGGTAACCCAAAAGGGGAAATTACAAATCTTAATATCGAGGTTCCCTTTAGTGATTAATAATTGAATACCCAGGGAGACTAAAGATAGTCCAATCGTGCTTTAGTCAGCATCGTACCAAAAAAACCTTATTTTTACGGAAATAGGGTTTTTGTAATTATTATAATGAAATATCCTTGACAAGTTGTAAATAAAGTACTAGTATAAATACCTTATTTATGCGAACGCCCCCTCCCGCATAATAATCCGCTATGGAAAAAATTGTTAATAATAAGTCAGGTTTCACTTTTATAGAAAGTTTAATTACCTTCAGTATTGTAGGTATCTTTTTAGCTCTAACCTGGGCAACGGTAAACTTTCTACTTTTAAAAACAAGCCACCAAATTGTGCGTACGTACGCCCATTTTTTAGCAGTGGAAGGGGTAGAGGTGGTAAGGCAAATCAGACAGACATCAGTTAATGAGAATCGTGAAAAAGGTTTTGTTACCGCAATAGGCTCAAAGGTGGGTGATTACGTAATTGTTAAAAATGGTGAAAGGTTTGAGCTTGTAAGAGGGGAAGCTGAGGTAATTGAGATGCAAGAAGAGCCATATAAAACTTACTGTCGCACAATAAATCTGAATGGTGAAGGTGAAAAAGTGAAGCAAATAACAGTTAGTGTACGATGGGACGATTGTAATCCTGAGGATGAGGCCGTTTCCTACAGTACTTATTTAGCAAAAATAACTCAATAATGACCCAAAAAACAATCAATCATTGCTTGTGTATAAACAGGAAGGGGTTCACTTTGATTGAATTTATTATTGCGATCGGTTTTTTTGGCTTTATATCGGCGATATTAATGCAAAATTTGTTTTCAATTTATGATTTTAAAGAGGTAATACGATATAAAAAGGACATTAATTTTGAAGCCAGTACAGTGCTGAACAGTGGTATTCCGGGCTTAGTGCGTTCTGGCTTTGCAATTAATTATAAGGAAACCACTTTTAGCAATAGTACTCAGCCAACCGAAGGCTTGCAGAATGAGGTGGATCAGATTTCTATTTTTACCGACAGGGCAGAAACTCAATATTTCACTATTTTTCGTGAGCCCTACAAAACAAGTGGCGAAAATAGCGATACCGCAAGATTGTTGATTCGATTCAGCAATGGAGATGAATTCCCAATTCATACATCAGAAACCGTTATTGAGGATTTTGACATTGAGGTGCCGACGGATCCAAGGATCAATGGAGATATAGATAATCAGCCTTATGTAACTTTCTATATTCGTGTGCGCCACAGATATCCATTTGGTGATGTGAGTACGGATGAAGATGAGTTAATGGCGTATAAAAATGTTCGAGCTTCTTATAAAACAACTTATACCCTAAGAAATAACCTACCAAGTAGTTATAAGAATAGCCATTTATCAATCTAAATTATTAATAATGACTGAAATAAAGCAATCAAAACTTCTTACAATTATTTTGGCTTCACTGATAGGAATTCTTATTTTATTCCTTTTTGTAGCCAGAGTTTTTGTATTAAGACCTTTAGATAATGAGTTTGACAAAGGGGATGCAGCAATAAATGAATTGTTGTCTGTACAGACCAATCAGCAGGATTTGCTTGATCAAATTAATGAGTACCGTGATGGTCTTTATGCATTAGACTTAGTACTCGATGCGAGAAAAAATGTCATTAACGGTTATGATGAAGACAATCCCTATCTTGTATTCGACTTTACTCAGGTACTTGATGACCTCAGAAGACTCCTTCCAAAAGACGCAAAGGTAACTAAATTTCAAATCAACAATAAGGGATTGGTAACACTTCCCGTAGAATCAATCGATTATGCTTCTTTGGGTAGAGTGCTAAAAAGCTTTAAGGACAAGGGGAGTGATGAGGATTCAGTAGATGAAGAATTCGTTATTCCAAAAATGTTTAAAGAGGTTAAAATACCTTCTGGAGCTCAGCGTACACCAAGGCAGATAACTTCTGGCTGGAAAAAGTGGTTCGAAAATGTTTACTCATTTGCGCTTCAGGTTGAGCTAGATCCTGAATTTTGGCAAAATCCAATGCCATATCCAGATGTAAACCCTTATTCATATTATTCTCAAGCGGTTCGTGATCTAACGATTGCTGGAACGATTGAGGGATATCCAGATGGTTATTTTAGACCAAATGGGGCCATTAATCGTGCAGAATTTTTTAAGGTTGTACTGTTTGAATTTTTATCAAACAATATTATTTCCATTGAAGATTATAAGAAATATATCGATCTTTCAGAAAAAGATTGGCATTACCAATACATCCAATTAGCTAGCCAAATGGGAATCGCAGAAGGGGATGAGATAGGTCAGTTCCACCCCGACCAGGAAATAAGTAGACTCGAGGCATTAAAAACCATTTTAATGATATTCGATGTAGAGTTAGCAGGGGATGAACCCAAAGACGATGGAAAAAATAAGAAGCCATTAATTCTACCATTTACCGATATTTCTCCTAAAGATGACAGTTATCCAATTATAAGTACCGTGATAAAAAATGGGTTCTTTAGCAAAGCATTTTTGAAAGAAAACTCATACCAGCTAAAGCCAGCTCAATCGGTAACACGTGCTGAAATTGCTTATTGGGTATGGAAACTAAAATTTGACTTCCTCCAATAATAACTAGTGGCTTTTAAATAACAATCAATTAATTTTAGAATTATGATAGACGATAAAAATTTCCCCGATTTCGAACTTCCAAAAAGTGATCAAGACACCGCCTTTCAGGTAGATGTTGAAAAGAAAGGCTTAGATAAGATTCACGACAAGCTGCTTAAATTTTGTAAAAGGAAGTTTGGAGAGAATTCCCGTGTAACAAAATTTATTGCAAATATGGAAACAGGAGGTTCGGATGATGTTCTCGATACACTTTCTCAGATAAAAAGAAAGAAAACATCAACTGAAAGTATTGATTTAGGACTAACAATTACATTGATTATTATTCTTATTTTTTCATGGAAAGTAGGGGTTCCAATGTTGCAAGAGATTGATCAGGTGAAGAATAATATCAAAGAACAGAAAGAGGTTATTAAGATAGAAGAACAAAACAACGCATTTTTAAAAGAATTGGCAGAAGATAGAAATGGATTAGTTGAAAATCTGTACAAAATCTATGCAGCAATACCGAATGCAGATGAGAAGGCAGAAGAAGTTATCTCCATGCTTGAGGATATGGCGGCAAAAAACCAAATGGTTCTGGATGCGATCGGCATTAGACTGGTTCCTGAATCACAGGTTTATTATGATGATTTATTGGGTGTTGTGGATATATATGAATACACCTTTTCAGTAGAGAGTAATTTGCCAAATATTTTAAGTTTTATTGGAACTTTACACAGTTCATGGCGTTTAATGGATATAATGGCTATGGAAATTGAAGAGGGGAAGGGGGTATACAGGGCTAATTTTTCAGTTTTTACATATCATTTAGCAGATGATGAGACAGAAGTTTAATATTTATTATTTTTATTATAATGATTAAGAATATTCAAAAAATTACAATATTGGTTGCAGTCATTCTTTTTGCCTACATGTGTTATCAGGCCTTTTCATACAATAAGCCAAGGCATTGGGTAAAATATAATGAGCCAAAAACAGCAGCTTATACAACTCTAGATCAAGATGAGCAAATCCTTGATGAGCTTGATAGACAGGCTCGCTTTAGCACCTATAAGCCGGTTATTAAAGATTATTATGTTAAGCCTAGTATATTTCAACGTATTGTAAGATAGCCTAGTAAGAAGCTACTCACTACTTACCTACTAACAGAAAGTCATGTACCTATTTACACTCACAGCATCGGATGCCTTTGGAAATAAGAAGAGGGTTGAAGTAAAGGCAAGGACACCGGAAGAAGCTTTGATAAATTTAAAAAAGGAAGGGTTTCGTGCTGAGCTTTCTGATATTACAGATGCAAAAAAAGATTCAATTTTAGCAAAGCTACAAAAGATTGATTTTACTAGCAGGTTATCAAGAATTCCAAAAAAAGATATTTTCAGATTAATAAAAATGATTGGGAATTCTTTATCTCGAGGTAGGACATTAAGGTCAACTTTGGAGTTTATTGGGGAAAATGAAGATAGTAAGGCGCTAAAAAAAGTTATAGATCAATTAGTTGAGCGAATGGAAAAGCCTTTCACTAGTCAGGTAGAGGTGTTCAGTATCTTTCCTCAGTATTTTGAAGAAGAATTTTTAGGAATTATTGAGGCGGGTGAAACATCATCAAACCTAGGACCTTACCTTGCAGATTATGTAGAGGAAAAAAAGAAACAGCATGAACTTTCTGCGAAATTTAAAAGTGTTTTAACAAAAAGATTATTCACTTTACTTTTGGTTTTTGGTGTAGCTATTGTCGTTGTCCTTTTTGTAATTCCTCAATTTAAATCATTGTTTGGCGAGGAGGTTGAAATTCCATGGGCTATGAATGTTTTACTTGTGATTTCTAATTTTTTTAAAAAATTTGGAATTTATATCATTATTGTTTTAACGCTAATAATAGCCTCTTTTTATTACCTTACAATTAATAGTCAGAAAATAAGGTGGTGGTGGCATGATTTTTTACTAAGTGTGCCGATTTTTGGAAAAACATTAAGAACTTATTACACAGCTCAGTTTTCATATTTATTATCCACACTACTCACAAAGAGCGTAGATATTGTCAAATCAATGCGCATTATTATTAGGCAAAGTAATAATGTTTGCATGGAAAGAACCTACAGAAATTTAGTTAAATCAATGCAAGGTGGAGACGACCTATTTGAAGCAATTATAAAAGAGAACAATAAGGGGAATAATTATTTAATTCCATCAATTGTTCAGGCAGCAAAGGTGGGGGGCGCAACAGCCAGTCTCGGTGATACATTGATGGATGTCCGAAATGATTTAGATGAACTTTTCATTGTAAGATTGGAAAGAGCGATTAAGGGGTTTAGCCTAATTTTTTATGCGATTATTATTGTATTTGGTGTATTTATTGCCTATGCAATTGGAAGCGCCATTATAACATTCTACAACAATGCTCAGAGCCTTGTTTAATTGCAAAAAGGTAGGGAAAAACGCTATAATACTCATTAAGAAAATTATTCAATAACTTTTATCAATATGAAAAACCATTTTCAGACTTCCTTCAAGCAACTTAAAGATAATCATTCGGGTTTTACTTTTGTGGAGCTTTTAGTAGTTATTGTAATAATGGCTGTCCTTGTTGCCTCTTCGGCTAATTACCTATTTTCACAAGGGGGGTCAAAGGCACGCGACGTTGAAAGAAAAAACGACATTAAACAAGTTGCTGCATTAGTGGAGCAATTCTCAGCTTCATATGGGGAGCCACCAAATGGAGAGTTAAAAAATAGAAAAGCTTTAAGATACGATAGCTGTAAAGCAGATGATTATCAGGCATTGATGAAGTGTTTTAAGGAATTAAAATATGCAGATGGAGAAGGAGTCATTAATTTGGCTGAAGATCCGAAGCAAAGTATCGAGAATGATGGGGGTAGAGTTTATCAATACTTGTATGGCGCAAATAACAATGGATGGAAGCTATGTACATTACTAGAAAACCAAACCGATCCTGACTTAAACGATAGTTATGAGGGGAGTGGTTCGTTTGGGAGTGAGAATGAGAGGGTTTATTGTGTTGTCGCCTCTAATAGAAAACTTGATTATATAAAAAGTGTTAATGCGGGCTCATTTGATTTGGACGCATTGAGTAATTAATTTTTAATTTCAAGCTGATCTGTAAGTTTTTACAGATCAGAAATGAGGTTGAAATAAAAAACAAAAATAAACTCAAAATTTTTGAGCCGGTTTTTCCATGCAATGGCACAGGTTGCCAGATGTATAAAAATATAATTTAATTAAAATTTTTTATTAAAAGAACTAACTTAAACAGCAAAGGGTTTACAATGATAGAGTTACTCGTGGTAATGACATTAATGGCGTTTGTTCTGGCAATGGCAGTACCCTTCGTAGAATCAATTCGTTCTGACATTGCAATGCGAAAGACTATCAGACAGGTAAAAACAGATTTAGTGACTAACATTGGTTATTCTTTGGCCGGAAAATCGATAGCAGCACTGGTACAAGGAGACTTAATGAACCCAAGCCTCATACCAAGCCATTACGCTCTTTATTTAAAAAAAGATGACGAATCCGGAAATCCAACACCGTACAGATATGTAGAGTTGAGGTCTGAAATTGAAAGTGGCGGCTCCCAAAGGATTAAGGTGCTTTATCAGATAGAAAAAGAAATGCCTTCGCCAGCAGTTTACATAAGTGATATTAGATTAAGAAAATCCCAGTCTGATTCAGGTAGTTCAGTTGATTCAGCATATATGTTTTTTACCCCCCCTTTTGGCAAGATATCTTTTGTCAGCGGATATGATTCTTTGATTGAAAATAATACAGCATCTTTTGATCCCATCGTAGTCCTTGGGGGAGCAAGAGATATTCAGAAGATTGAAATTGATTTTAAATATAAAGATGATGAAGATTCGATTACAACTCTTTCTTTTGGGGCGGATAAGATTATTAATATATATTAAATATGTACGCAATTCTCATCTCCATAGCATTGGCAATCTACAGTTTGATTTTAATAGATTTCACCCTTCTTTTTCAGGAAATATCAGTGAATGCAGATGTAGTTACTTCAACGCAGGCACTTTACGCAGCAGAAGGAGCGCTGGAAAATACATTTAGCATTGTGGGAACATCAGACTTAGCCAATATAAATATTAAATTTATTAACGAAAAAGAGATCAGTGTAAATAATCAGAGTGATGAATATTTGCTTTATAACGAAGGTGCAAATTCATTCTATATAAACAGACAGCTAAGCCTCGATGAATCAGATATGAGCGTTGCAGACGGGTTTAATCCGGATAATAGGGTGGTCACAAGTGGAGCTTATCTTTCGGACGGTCAGACGATGGATCAGAAATCTTATTACGGACTAGAGCCTCAAAAATCCAGATCCTTTGTGCTAAGAGAGGTGGATATGGAAGATTTATTTAGTGAAATAGGATTTGAATATAATCAGGGAACAGAAAATTCAGAGTTGCTTTTTGAAGTATTTATTTCCCCAAGAGAGGGGTCTGATATTGTTTTTTCAGATTTTGAAACACTGAAAAATTCTCCGGAAGCTTCACAGATGAAACGCGTTGTTATCAACACAAAAGATATCTATTCAACGGGCTTGGGTGAGGATTTAACTGTGCATTCAAATGTGATTAGTGGAAATTACAAAAATGAAATTACCATATCGGGATTTAGGTCTTGGGATTTTAATTACATTTTACGTTTCCAAACTCTAAACAACGAGCCAATTCACTTTAAGTTGTATGCAAAAAATAACGGACAATATGTAATGCTTCCCAATATGATGCAGACCATTGATATTATCGGTGCTACATCAACCGGTTTATATCAGAGGATTAAGCTGCAAAGACAAGCAGAAGAGGGCTTGATGCCAGGACTTAATTTTACACATTTTAGTGATGGGGATGTTCATAAATAGCGGCTAGTTACTAGTAGCTAGTTTAGCAAAAAATTACCCATTGCCCATCACTCACTATCCACTATGAAACCTATAAGTAAAAAAACTATCGGATTCGTAATACTATTCGCACTCACTGCGATAGTGGTTGCAAAAGCAAGTGTTCCTTACAGTATTTCAGTAAAATCAAAAAATACAGAAGAATATCCACGGGTGATATTAGAAATGAGCATAAGTGGAGAGCAGAACAATTACTACGCCAGAGATTTTAAGGTTATTGAAAATGAAGAGAGGAACATTGGCCCCATGGTTTTATTGAGCCCCTCTATCCTTAAAGATTCAGTTGAATTAAGGGTATTATTAGATAATAGCGGGAATACAAAGAGATATGAAGAAATAATCAAATCCAATATAAAGGCTCTTGTTGAATATATAGATTCACAAGTTTCAAGCTTTAGGTTGATCATAAATACTATTGGAGGGGGGGAGACGTCAATTTCAATAAATAGTGTAGATACACTATATCAGGTAGATGGAATAAGCTTTTCAGATACTCCGACTATTTCGAAATACGATTTTTCTAAAATAGATAATTTAGTAGCAGGGTCCCCTGTGAGTTCAGAGAAAATAGCGCTAATAATAAACGGAGGAAGATTTCATGTCGATAATGAGCGAGCTAGCCTTAGAAGTGCTACCTCCGCTCTTGCAAGTAATGGTTATAAAACATTTGTGTACGGACATCCGACAAGTTCTCTGTATCCACTTAAGCCTGACAACATTCATGCCGAAGATATAAGTTTATTCCGCGACGTTCAGGGTGGGTTTATGGGCACATTTAATGCGGATTTATCGATTATATACGATCTCATTAAAAAAACTTATTCTGGAAATTCCGTAATGCATTATTATACAAACAACCCCCCTGAGTCAGGCGGTATTTCTGAAATTTACATAGATGACTACAAAGTAGAGACAATATCATTGCCTGCACCAGGATTGGAAAGGCCAACAATAACATCTGGATTATCTTCAGGTATTGATAGTCAGGGGCTATTATCTATTGATCTTCGCATCAAACCAGAATCAAAAATGATTAACGGTGTCATGATGAAATTTCATAACGGAGAAGGGCCAGCTTTACAGGGGCTTATTAGGGATAGAGGTAATGAGGGGGCGGACAATCTGTATGCAGGGAAGATAAATATTCCAGAAAGCATTGTTAATTCTTTTTATGACGATGAATATACAGGTAAATATATCAGATATTTTATAACTGCCCACACCCCGTATGCAAAAATCACTACAGAAGATTCTCCAGCTTCCATTCCAATACTTTTATATGACGAAGGGATCACTTTTTATTCTCAGAGTGTTAATAATGGAAATCAGATTATTTGGAATTGGGATAAGATAGGGGCAAAGAAATTTGAAGTTTGGAAAGGAAATACAAAAATTCGTTCTGCTGATTCTGAAAAGAAAATAATACTAGATACAGATGGGTGTAATAGATATCCGATAATCAAAGTAAGAGCATCTAATGTGTCGAATCCAGGCTCCTATGATTGGGGATATTTTTCAAAGCCTATGGAAATTTTTGTAGGTCAAGATAGCGTGATTACAGAGTGGGAAGCAATCGATATTATGATGAATTGTATAGATTTAGATAAAAGAGAGGTGTCATCCCTAAATTCTCTAATTAATAATGATCCTGAATATTCTTCGGATTCTAATTTAACGACAGAGAGAATGTTGCATTATTTAACAGGCATTGTGCAAGGTGATGTGCGTGATGAGATAGTAGGTCAAAAATACTCACTGCTTTATTATATTATGAATTTTATAAGCAATTCAGAATACGATCTTTATAAAGACGGAGAGGTGAAAAAATCAGTACTATATAAATTAATTACCAATATAAATCAAATAAACGACTTATCCGAAAGGTTTGACCTTGCGTTGCATGAGTTGTCGATAAGATTGCTTGGAAGTTCTGCTATTTAATAAATACAGTGAATCGATTTTTAACCCAAATCCATAGGATCAGTAAACTTTTTCTAGCCATCCCAGCGTTTGCTCTTTTGGTATTCATTCTTTTTTCCTTTTCCACCTCTACCCAAGCCTCTTTTTACGATGTCCCCTCAGATTCCATCTTTGCCCCTCATATCAACGAACTATTCACACACAATCTCATCACCGGATACACCGACCTTAATGGAAATCCTACAGGGAAATATGGCCCTAATAACACCATTAAACGATCAGAATTCGCAAAGATCTCCGCCATCATAAAACTTGCTGAACTCTACGGTAATGAAGAAGGTTGGCAGGATATGAGTGAGGATATGCTCATCAAAACCCTCGAAAGCAAAATGAAATACTACCATCAGTGTAGTAACCCTATTTCAAGCTGTTCTACTACTTACGGAGCAGATCTAAGAGGTGTATGTAACGTATGCTCCATTACAGGAGGAGTTCCTTTCCCTGATGTTGGGGAGGATCAGATTGACTGTCAAAGTAAAGGGATCTGCAATTGGTATTTGAAATATGTTTACTATTTGGCCAGAAAAGGAACAGTAAAAGGTTACCAGAATTATAATCCTCCAAAATACATACCAACCAATGATATTCTCCGTATTCATGCTCTTAAGATGATCATCGTAGATAACGGCAACATCTCACCCGAATCCGATGCGAGATACTCTAGGCTGAGTAGCCTAGCTGATTCAAAAAAATCCAACACACCCAAATGTATATATGGAGCAGAAAGCTACATCAGAGATAGGAATGGAGGAGATACAGAAGATTCCAACAAGCTCCTTAAATACGCAGTACTCGCAGACCGCTTAGATCTTTTTGGCAATGACTGTCAGGTGATCACCGATGCGGGGTACGACAAAAGCAACCCTAAAGAAGTAGCTCATTTCCTTCAGCAGGAAGTACTCAGAAAAGAAATACCCCGTTATCTTTCTATCACCACTTCTTACACTCCCATAGAACCCGACCCAGTTACAGATACTACTATTAATACCAAAGAAGAAAATCTTTACACGGAAACTATCGCCGATGAACCTTATGAAATCCCCATCTTCATCGATCCTACACCAGATGGCAATGAGAACACTGGCATTGTATTCACAGAAACATCCACCACAGAGACTATTCTAAAAGACAACACCAGAATCATCCTGAACAAAGAAACAGGGCAGTACACCGTACAGGACATCGCTACTGGCACCGTTCTTGAAACCGGAACCGCAGAAGAAGGAACCGTTGTTCAAGAAATTGCAGAAACCATTAATACCGTTGTATTGGAAGAGAAGGTGGAAGAACAGCGGGAGATGGAACAGGGTGATGTACAGGTGGAAAGAAAAATGCCCCGTATTCCTGAGGCGCATAGGAAGCAAATTGAGGATAATCCACAAGAAGAGATAGAGGAGGTGGTTATCGCAGATACCTCAAAAGCATCCATAATAACGACAAAATCAATTCAGATCTGTACAGGCTCTGGTTGCGAAACAATCCCCGCAGGGAAAGTCTTAGATGCCTTAGCGGTAACAAAAAGCAGGAGTGGAAACTATTATCAGAACGTCAATTACGATGGGGTTCTATATCAGGTTAATTGCGATGATGTACAAAATGTAGGTTGTGTTGATGCTGGATGGAGGCAGGATACGGCTACCGAAACAGTCGTCGTTGATACTGAGCCTGGTGATAATCCTTTATTCGATATAATTTCACCCTCATATTACGGAGAGGGGGTTGATAGTTTTGTAAATTGGGTCACCGAGCTAAACAATAGAATGACTCAAATTAAACAAGCTCTTGAGAGTCACTATGACAAAGGAAATACGGTAGAGAAAACCAAGAATTGGGGGCTTGTAGGTAAGGATAGGGATAATTGGGAGTATAATTATGTTGTGAGGTGGGCTGAGGCGAAAAAGGTGGAGGAAGCTTTGGAGGCCCTTAATGTGAAAAGATTATTTAAGACTAGTATCGCAAAAGTAAATATTCGAATGGAAACAAAAGCAAAATCTCATTTGCTAAAGACAATATCTGCTGAAAAAACTGGAATAACAGTAATCGGAAAGGCAGTACGTGGTGAATATGTAGATGCTTATAAAACTGATAGGTGGTATATGGTGAAATGTGATGAGTGTAAAGACAGAAGTGGAAAAGTTGTTGCTGAAGGTTATGTTTTAACCACACTGTTGCACGCGGTTCAATTGGGAGATAAAGATACTAACTACGTTAAGATTGATGATAAATTTTCTCATTCTGGTTTTAATAGAGGGAAAAGCAAGGTTACTGGCATTGTTCTTCATGCAACTTTAGGTAATGGTTCTGCGGCTAATGATAGAAATTCAATTAAGAAAAGTGGAAGGTTGAATGGTGTTGGAGCCCATTATTATGTTGATAGAGATGGCAATATTGCACAAGCTTTACCAGATTATAAAAAAATTCACCATGCTGGATATAATGGCCCTTGGCCAAATGTAAGAAAAAATGGAAGCAATTTTACTATCGGAATTGAAATCTCGAATTATGGACCAATAAAGATAGAGGCAAAGAATAATGAGACAATTAAAAAGAATGCGTATAACAGAAATACAAATGTTGATACCCTTAATGTAAAGAGTGTCTATAGCAAAGTATGGAAAGTATGGAGCTATTTTCAGACTTCAAAAAGCAAGGGGATGAGTGGAAATGTTACCTGGGCAGGCTTCGGAACAAATGCGAATGAAAAGGTCGAAACTTGGCAAACGTATACAGAAAAGCAATTAAAAAGTGTAGTATTGCTATTGGATTATCTTGAAGAAAGATATGGTATACCCTCAAATAACTTCTTTGAATACAGCAATCCAAATACTTATGATGGGTTAAGCGATGCAGAGATTAAGAAAAATAGTCATTATTATTACCCGAGAAATGCAGAGGAAAGAAAGAAATATAATGATTTATTGTATGATTGGAACGGTATTTATCAGCATCATAATGTAACTGGCAAATTTGATGCTGGACCTGGTTTAAATATCGATGAATTGACCAGGGTGAGAAAAGAATTATTTTCCGAATAGTTTTATAAAATCTATATAATCAATATGCGAACATTGTTAATTATTACATTGTTTTTAATCTCTTCATTTAATGTATCTGCAGATATAGTAAATAGTGAAAATTCAAATTTTAAGATAAAAGAAACTGACAGTTATGGCTTAGCCTTAGAATATGCAGGGGAAGATATTTTAATTCAGGAGTATACAGGGCTAGATAGGATTGAGGCAGTTTCCTATATGGATTATATTATTTATAACGGCGCCGCTGGCATTGGACTTTTTATTTATGATGTCGCCAGCAAACAGTCATATTTACTGAATAGACCAGGCAGTTATAATTCAGCAATTTTTTATAATAAATTTGATATAGTTAACGATAAGCTATTTATCGACGTTGGGATAGAGGCTGCATCTATGCCAAAGATATGCATATACGACTTACAGAAAATGAGTAAAGTATTGGATGGTATAGATGATATAGCCAATTTGCTGCAGGAAGCTGAAGATTCGCAATACTCAAGCCTGAAGAAATTCACGGAAAATGAAGACATATCATATTGCACTATTGATGATGGCAAATATTATTATGAAGCAGAATTTACCAGTGACGAAAAGTTAAATTATATTCTTTGTGAGGACAGTATCTGTGAAGAGGAGGATTTTGATGGGGGTAAGGTATATGAATCTGATTGGAATGGGGAGAATATCGAATTAATCGAGGTCTTCGATGAAAATAATGAGTATATTAAAAGTAATGAACAATTGGGCAATGATATTGTTAGGAAGAATGATGACAATAAGGCATCAAAAATATTTGACCCCCTATATATTTCTATCTTGCCAGTGATGTTTATATTTGGAGTAGTTGGTTTTACCTTAAGCAAGAAGACAAGGCGTAAAAATAAGAAGTGAGATTGCTAACAATATGGAAGATTTAGAGACCAAGAGGTGGGGGTATAAGAACTAGGAAAGCAACTCCTTCACCACCTTATTCACCAAACCTCCATCGGCTTGGCCTTTTAGTTTATCCATCACAGCACCCATCACTTTCCCAAAGTCTTGTGGCCCTTGTGGATTCACTTGGTCAATCACTTCCTGAACAGCTTTTTTAACATCTTCCTCACTCATCTGTTCTGGCATATAGACTTCTAGAAGTTTGATTTCATCCAGTTCTTTTTGAGCTGCTTCAGTATTACCACCTTTCGTAAAACCTTCGACAGAATCTTTGCGTTGTTTAATTCCTTTTTTGATCAAGTCGGTCACTATTTCATCGGTAGCCACCTTATCCCCACCGCTCACTTCAAACTTCATAATATCTGCCTTGAGCATTCGTAAAACACTTAATTTAAGCGCCTCTTGAGCTTTCATAGCAGCTGTCATATCGGCAATGATTTGTTCTTTTAATGTCATGGCTATTTGAATTATTTATTATTATAAACCTTACATCTCAAATGTGCTCCTGACCCTCTCAGTTTCAATGCTTTATCCAGTCGGTCAAAGGCAGAGATATAAGCGGCTTCGCGCATGGCGCATTTATGTTCTTGTTGGAAATCCAAAATGCGAACTAGAGAGTCAATCATCACACGTTTCAGCTTAACTTGTATTTCTTCCTCAGGCCAGTAATACGATTGCTGGTTTTGTAGCCATTCAAAATAAGAAACAGTTACACCACCCGCATTGGCCAGAATATCGGGAATCACCACAACGCCTTGCTTATTTAAATACTCATCCGCTTCAGCTAAAGTCGGCCCATTGGCCAGTTCAAGAATGATTTTAGCTTTAATGTTTTTCATATTTTCTTCTGTCACCTGATTCTCCATCGCGGCGAGCACAAGAACATCACATGGTTTTTCCAGAATCTCCTTAGGGTTTACAACAGTCCCTTCATCACAATCGGTAACAGAACCATTGTTCTTTTTCGATTTCATAACACAGAAAGGGTCCATTCCCTTTTCGTTATAAAGTCCGCCTTTACTATCACTTACACCAACAATGGTAAAGCCCATGCCGTGAAGGATTTCAGCGGCGTAGCTACCTGCATTACCAAATCCTTGAACAATCACTTTAGTGCCTTCAGCTTTCATGTCGTTACGTTTCATATACTCTTCCAGTACATAAGCACCCCCTTGAGCGGTTGCAGTACCACGACCCAAAGATCCCCCAACTTCAATCGGTTTTCCGGTTACTACACCAGGACTATATTGGTTAACCAGCCTGCTGTATTCATCCATAAACCAAGCCATCATCTGAGGAGTGGTGTACATGTCTGGGGCGGGAATATCATGGTTAGGACCAATCACCTGATAAACCGCCTGAACATATTTTCGAGTCAGACGCTCTAGTTCTCCGTCGCTCATCTCTTTAGCGTTACAGCAAACCCCCCCCTTTCCACCTCCGTAAGGAATTCCTACAACGGCACATTTAAAGGTCATCTCAGTCGCCAGCGCCTTTATTTCATCTACATCCACGCTAGGTAAATAACGAAAACCTCCTTTAAAGGGGCCTCGAAGCTCGGAATGCTGAACACGATAACCATCAAAAATTTCCAGTCGTCCGTCATCCATTCTTACTGAAAGAGACACCGCTAAGGTTTTCTTGGGATGAGACATTTTTTTTAAGGTTTCAGGGTCAAGTCCCATTAACTTGGCCGCCTTATTCATATTAGTGAGGGTGTTTTGGAAAAAACTCATTTTATTGAAGGATTAAAAGGGTAAAGTGGCTTCAAAAAACCAAAGAATTATTACACGATTTCATTTGTTTTTAAAGGATGTTTGAGAAAATTTTATTGCACCAAACGGGGGATTCTTTCATTGATTCGAGTGGTGACTTCATAATTAATCGTCTGGCTCAATTCACCCATTTCCTCCGCGGTGATTTTATTTTTTCCTTGTTTGCCAATTAATACTACCTCATCTTCCAGGGCAATATCAGTAATATGGGTTACATCTACCATAATCATATTCATACACACACGACCAATAACGGGGCATCGATGACCGCGAATTAAAACAAATCCTTTATTGCTGAGTAAGCGTACAAAACCATCGTAATAGCCAATGGGCAGAACTGCAATTTTGCCGTCTTGGGGCATTTCATAAGTACAGCCATATCCCACTAGGCTTCCTTTTTTCACACCTTTAATTTGCGCCACTTTCGTCTTCCAAGTCATGACAGGTTTGAGTTCCATATTAATATTGGCGCGTTCAGCGGCCTTTAATGTCTTTTCACTGGGCCACAACCCATAATTACCAATGCCAGTGCGTACAAAATTAAAATGAGCCTCGGGGAGTAAAACGGTCGCAGCGGTATTGGCGCAATGCCGGTAATGAGGAGCCAGCCCTTCACTTTCTAGTAAATGAATCGCTTTATTAAATTGCCTTAACTGATAAAGGGCGTACTGATGATTGATTCGGTCTTCTAAATTTGCAAAATGAGTAGAAACCCCTTTGAATTCAATATTAGAAGCAGATTTAATAAGACGAATGAATTCCGGAAGCTGATCTAATTCCACCCCTTGTCGATGATTCCCCGTTTCAATCTTCAAATGAATCCTAATCTTTCGGATTTCGGATTTAGAATTTCGGATTTTTCGGACGGTCTCCAGGTTATAAATAACCATCTCAATATCTCGTAATTTAGAAACAGCATCTAAGTCCGACAGGGGAGTATAGCCGATGATCAGGATGGGAGTTTTAATTCCAGCCTTTCTGAGCTTCTCAGCTTCAAATAAAGCATTCACACATAAATAGTCCGCACCGTGCTTTTCCATAATCTGAGCACACTCAATAAGCCCATGACCGTAAGCATTTGCTTTAACAGCAGGTGCCAAAATCACATCATCACCAACAAGACCTCGAAAGGTTTTAATATTGTGAACCAATGCCGATTTTGATATTTCAATCCAACTTAGATGCATAAATTCGAAATCTTAAGTACGAAATACTAAACAAATTCTAATGCTCAAATCTAAAAACTACAAACATAAAAAAACACCTAACGTATTTAAAATTTAGGCATTTAGATTTTTTTCGAGTTTCGAGTTTCGAATTTCGTGCTTACTTAGACGCGATAGCAGTATCACCACGAATGAACATCGGAGTGTCGGTCTTCACCATTGATTTAACCTTTGGATCATTCTGAATACTAGCCAGCGCCTGAACACGAGCGATTTCCATGTCCCAAACCTCATTCTCGGTAAGCAGTTGAGTTCGTTTTAATTCCAGATTCTTTAAAGCATACCCCTTAGTGGCATTTTGATTAGCATTGGCTAGATAGGCGAGACTGATAAAGGTGACTAACGCAACAATAACGAATAGCAGGGCATTAGCACCCACCTCAACTTTATGAGACAGCGTATCCTTCCGCACGCGAGTTGTGGAATTATTTATATACAAAGCAGCAGACATTAGCTTATGTGTTTGTGTTGGGCTGTTGAGGTTGATCATAGCGCTTCGGCAACCCGCAGTTTGGCACTTCGTGCTCTGGGGTTTTTCTCGACCTCAATACCTGTTGGTATTATAGGCCGTTTAGTTAAGAGATAAAGTTTTTTCTGAAAATCGCATTGACAGAGTGGTAATTCCTTTGGGCAAATACAATTTTTTGTGTAGTATCGAAAAATATTTTTTACGATCCGATCTTCGAGTGAGTGATAAGCAATAACAGCAATTCTTCCTTTGGGGGCGAGTGAGTTAATCGCCTGATGAAGGGTGTCTTCTAAAACTTCCAATTCGCGATTAACAAATATTCGTAAGGCCTGAAAAGTTTGAGTCGCAGGATGATGTCCTACTTTTCCTTTCATAGTTGTTTTGATAATGTCGGCCAGTTGAACGGTGTTAGTGATTGGCTCCTTTTTACGTGCCCACATAATCGCTCGGGCAATCACTCGTGAGCGCCGTTCTTCGCCGTATTCAAAAATAATATCGGCCAGCTTCTTTTCACTAAAGGTGTTGATCACCATTTGCGCCGTCATTTCCTGGTTCTGGTCATATCTCATATCTAAGGGGCCTTCTTTTTGAAAAGAGAAGCCACGATCGGGGAAATCCACATGAGGAGAAGAAAGTCCCAAATCCATCAAAATCGCGTCGACTTTTCCAAATTTATGCTTTTCGATTTCGGTTTTAAGGTTTTCAAAGTTTGAATGAACAAAAATAACATTTTTCGAATTTCGAATTTCGGATTTTAGATTTAATTTAGCTTGGGCTAAATTTGTTTCGTCCTGATCGAACGCCATCAATTTCCCTTTGGGGATTTTTTTCAGAATTTCTTTTGAGTGGCCACCAAGTCCAAGGGTACAATCCACTACATTGCTGTCAGCTCGAAGATTTAAAAGATCAATCGTCTCATCAAGAAGTACCGGAATATGCAAAAAATCAGTCATGGCACTCGCAAATTAGGTAGATAGCAGTGCGCAAAGCTGAATTAATTTTTTTACAGATTTTCATTTTTGTTTTTTTGTTTTTGTCTCCTTACAACTTCAATTTAAGCTGAATACATTTTTTGGTCAATAACAAAATTTGTGTTCAACTTTTGACAGCCTGTCCATGTTGTATACAAAATTGGTACAACAATGCGAAAAAATGGATATTTAGGATGTCGAGAATGGAGGTTATTATAGATTGACAAAATAGAAAGAATATAGTATTGTATTGTGGATTTTTTATAGACATACAACTATAGTGCTTTAGCTATTTTTTGATCCTTAAAATTACAGGGTTTGTACTGAGGACATCCCTCTATCAGAATTCACAGAAAAAAAATAATTTTCAGAGTGAGATCGCTGGTGGGGAAATGGATTCCCCTCAGTACAAGTTTTCCAACTTTCACAGAAAGAGGAAAAGAAAATGAAGAATGCACTAATGATCAGTTGCTTGCTTTTGACAGCCTGCGGAGACTCAAAAACCGCTGGCACAAACGGCAACGACGGGGCGTACTTGGTATGCTCAGAAAACGCCGATTGCAACTGCGAAAATGGCGACGGTACCTGTGGAGCAGACGGTATGTGCTACTGCCCTCAGGTCATCGAAGTTAACGCCGGTTGTGAACACGAAGCCGACTGCGTCGACATCTGCCCAGAAGCGGAAACGCTTTTTTGCTCGCCAGCGAGTGGCACGTGCAGATGTACGTATCATCGCATCGAGCTAGTTGAAGTCACGACACCGTGCCAATATAACAGCGATTGCAGCTGTGAAACTGGCAACGCTGAATGCGGCGAAGACGGCATGTGTTACTGCAACCCCGATTTCGGATTTTGTGGCGATACTGTCATAGCCGGATTGGAAGAGTGTGACACATATGGCGCTGCTTGCGCCGAACTCGGCTCCAATTGGACCGGCACCGTGGCTACTTGTCGTGACGACTGCATCTACGACACCACCGACTGTATCTGTACGCCGAACTGTAATGGTGAGGTTTGCGGTGCAGATGATGGATGTGGAGGTATATGTATCGACACGCCGAACCAGATCACTGGTGAGGTACGCATTACGGTCATCGACGCGTTCGATAACCCCTTTACCTTGGCAAGCTACGATGTCCTGTACGATGGGGAGATTGTACTTACTGACCAGGGAGGCAATGCAACTCTGACTAGCATGCCGACTGGCATGTATACAATTGACGCTCACACCGTTACTGTTGGCTCTGAGAATTACGAGCCGACGGTAGTGCTAACGAGTGCAATTGGTGATTTAGCTCAGGGTGGCATCGTCGAGTATCAGGTTGTCTATACAAAAGCCTGCTACAATACGTTTAACGACGTACCTTGCTCCGCTTGGTACTTCGACTACGTCGAGCAGCTTGTAGACGAAGGCGTGTTTGATGTTTCAGATAACTTCCGACCCGCCGACTTCCTGAATCGTGCCGAGATGGTCAAGTTGGTTATCACCGCCATCGATGGTTTGGCAGGCTATCAGACACCCCCAACACCGACGTTTGACGATGTTCCAGCCAACGCGTGGTTTTACGACTACGTGGAGGCGGCGGTTCAGCTGGGGATCGTTTCTGGCTACACCGATCCCTCGGGCAATCTAACTGGCTTGTTTGGCCCTGGCGACAATGTGAATCGGGCAGCAGGAATCAAATGGGTAGTAAACTCATTTGCAGTGCCAACCACGCTTTCTCCTGCATCACCGTTTTCGGATGTTACGCCTTCGAACTGGTTTCACGACTATGTTCTCACGGCCTACAACCAATCGGTGGTGGATGGATACAGCGACGGAAGGTTTGCTCCTGCTGATCTGGTAACACGGGCGAAGATCGCCAAATGGTTGGTCAACGCTCAAAGTCCTGTTCAGCGCCCCTAGTAAAAAGAGGGGAATCCGAAAAACCCAAAGACCGACGGAACAACTCTGCACACTCGTGCAGAGCCGTCGGTCCTCTTTGATATACATTTTTTTAAATAGATTGACAAAGCACATAAAATGTTGTAGAATATTTTAGCTTCATTTTGATCATTTTTACCATCGGTTTGGATCGGGCTATTTGGTGACAACCCTGCATTCCTGCAGCGGTTGCCCTTGGATTTCCCCGATCACAAAGGAGAAAACATGAATCGGGTACTTATTCTTTCAGTAATATTCTGCATCGCTTCCTGCGGTCAGGAAAATGAACCAACCCTTCACTGCGATGAGAACATTTGTGATTCGCTCACCTGCACAGGCACCATGGGTGTGAAAGTGAAGGACGAACGCGGTTACACCATCGTCGGTGCCGAGGTATACTTCGTCGGTGCCAAAGGTAATCTCTTCGACAGCTGTATTACGTTGGAGGGTGGAGAAAATCACCACGATGAGACAGGGTACCACTGGCACAACGGGTGCGACCTGAGAGGTCTCCCGCTCGATACCCCTTTTGTCCTGAACGTTGTGGTTAACGGTATTACAAGCATGGCGGAAGTGGACGATTTCATCATTTCCTCCGTTGATGACACTCCTCATACCGCCGCGTTCATAAGCCTTGAGGAAGGTCAGTACTGATCGGAAATCCCACCTTTTACGGGCGCTGCACTTCTGCGGCGCCTTTTCCTTATATATAAAATTTCCACCTTGAATCATATAGGCTTTTTCGTTATGCTTTTTGCGCTGTAAAAAACAAACTATGAATCAATCAACCACGCTTCCTAACGGATTAAAAGTTATTACTACTCCTATCGAAGGCACAAAATCAGTTACCGTGCTTTGCTTGGTCGGGGCGGGTTCACGTTACGAGCACAAAGCAATCAATGGAATCTCTCATTTTCTAGAACACTTGTTCTTTAAGGGGGCAGAACGTTATACAAATGCATCCGAAGTAGCATCAGCCATCGATTCGGTCGGAGGAGACTTCAACGCATTCACTGGTAAGGAATATGCGGGTTATTATGTAAAATTAGCTTCTGATCAAAAAGAAGTTGCTTTCGATGTGATTGGCGACATGATGCTTAATGCAACATTTATTCAGAAAGAAATCGATAAAGAACGAGGGGTTATTTTAGAGGAATTCAATATGTATCAGGACACTCCCATGTATCAAGTGGGTTGGGATTTTGAAAAATTGATGTTTGGTGATCAGGCGATGGGATGGGATCAGATTGGTGAAAAAGAAATCATCAAAAATCTCACGCGCGATCAGATTGTTGATTATAAAAACGCACTCTACACTCCAGACAACGCAATTATCAGTGTGGCAGGAAACATCACACAAGAAGAGGCAATAGAATTGGCCACTAAATATTTTTCTTTTGAAGATGGAAAGCGCTCTATCGAGCCAGCAGAATATCAGAAGATCGATACCGATGAGCGTGTGATTTTACAAAACAAGAAAACAGAACAGGCTCATATTATTGTAGGAGTTGAAGGAGTGGCTGCTCGGCACGATGACAATTACACCGAAAAGATAATGAGCGTGATTTTGGGTGGGAACATGAGTTCTCGAATGTTCTCAAACGTTCGTGAAGCAAAAGGCCTTTCTTATTACATTCGAACCACTACCGATGACTACACCGATACAGGAACGATCTCTACATCCGCTGGAGTCGATCTAACACGAATCGATTTGGCGATTGAGGCGATTCTGGAAGAGTATCGAAAAATTACCGAAAGCCCAGTGGGTGATGATGAGCTTAAAAAAGCCAAAGCATTCATGAAAGGAAAAATCACACTTAGCCTAGAGGACAGTGAAGAATACGCTCATTTAATGGGGAAGCAGGCACTTCTATATCCATCGATCGATGACGTGGAGGATGTGATGAAAAAAATTGATGCGGTGACCGCCGACGATATATTCCGTTTGGCCAAAGAGTTATTTAAAGAAGAAAACCTTCGCCTTGCTCTAATCGGTCCTTATTCCGATAAAGAGCATTTTACGAAATTACTACACTACTAAGGCTTAATCCTTAGTCCTTAATCCTTAATCCTTAAAAAACATGGAACGAACACTTGTACTTATAAAGCCAGATGCTGTCCAACGTGGAATGGTTGGAGAAGTAATGCGTTATTTTGAAAAGAAAGGTCTTACTTTGGCTGGCAACAAAATGATTCAACTCGACGACGCTATTTTGGCTGAGCACTACGCTCATTTGGTTGATAAACCATTTTTTGCAGGGATCGCTAATTTTATGAAAAGCACTCCTGTAATCGCTCAATGTTGGGAGGGGAAAGAGGTGGTTGAAGTGGTTCGAATCCTTTGTGGAATCACCAATGCTCGTGAAGCGAAACCAGGAACCATTCGTGGAGATTTAGCGATGAGTGTTCAGAGCAACCTAGTGCACGCTTCTGATAGCTTAGAAACCGCTAGCGTTGAAGTTCCTCGATTCTTTAAAGATGAAGAGCTCTTCAGTTACGACAAAAAGAACTACGACTACATTTACGCTCCGGACGAGAAAAATTAAAACTATCGTCACGCAGGCTGGAAAGCCTTCGCTCCGATGTTACAAAAAATGCAGAGAGGGTTTTCTAACCCGCGATGCATTTTTTTTATTCCGTATAAATCAGCGTCACCTTAATAATTCCTAAGCTATCTTGTTCAATCCCAATTCCTAGATTTTTCCATTTAATGTCCTGAACTTGAACATTTCCACTAACTTGGTCTAGAAGGTCAGAAAAGCTGTTATTCCCCATGATATAAGTCCCAAGAGAGGCCGTCACACCAGCGTCCCGAATGGAGTCGACTAAGGTATCGCCGCTCCCATCAGTGAAATCAAAAAAGTCTTCGTCAGCCATTTTTAAGCTCCAGCTCTGAGCAAGGGTGTTCAAGTTGGATTGCTGAGCCAGGTTTGCTGATCGACTATCATTAATAGTGGTTAGTACACTGTTTTTTAAACCGCTTAAGTCATTCATATCCAAAGGATCAGTCGAGAAAATCTGAACAAATACATAGCTTCCATCACCACTTTGAGTGATTCCAAATCCAATTCGCGTCCACTCGTCTGAAAGAATATTAGAGCGGTGAATCGCACTTCGCATGAGTCCGTATTCAGCAAGCTCCAGAGTTACATCTTTGGCGAGATTCTCACTCACGGTGGTTTGAATTCCATAATTCAAGCGAAGGTCATTTGAGGTCATTCCATCTTTATTCCAGTGACTGAAATAATCATTACTCACCATGTCATCGCTTTTAAATTGAGCCAAATTATTAAGAGTGGGGTCAAGTTTTATGGTAGATAGCCCATGCTTACCTCGATCTTGGTTAACGAGGTTTAAAAACTGACTGCGAAGGGCAGCTAAGCTCCCACCCAAATCGACAGAAGTTTGATCGGAAAGATCTCGTGGACTTGGAAGAAGGGGGAATTGATTCCGTACATAAATAGGAACGTTGATAGCCGCTAACCCCTCAGAATTATTGATCTCAAGAAAATGAATTCCGGTGACTGTAGCCTTGTAACTAGCGGTTATTGTATTATTAGAGGAAGAAAAAACATCCACATCGAACTGATTAGTGGAAGGAGCTGATGAGCTCTGTAGATCAATCTCTGCGACTTTTCCTGTCGGGAGGATGACGGCGGCCTTCGCACGAATAGAGCTTTTTGCTTTAAAAGAAGCCTGAATAGTTTCCCCCAAAATAGAGTCTTTTGAAAGGCTGTTTAGAGTCACCTCGCTAGAATTAACGTTATATTCGTAGTGCTGATCGGCAAGGAATGACTTTTGAACCGATGGCCCCCAAATAATTTGTGCAGGTTCTAAAATTGATTTTTCAAATAAATGAGCGCCACGAACCGATAGGGAAACATCTCCCTTTTGAAAAGTGGTGAATTCTTTGTAAATAGGGGTCCACTCATCGAGTCCATGTAGAATATAGCTTTTATGAAGACCACCTTGAGAAAAGGTCACTTTAAAGAGATCGTAACCATTTTTATCCCACTGAATCGTCATATCTCCATTCTCAGTATCGAGTACTAGGTTAGAAAGGGGGTCAAGACTGTTGCTGTCCACCTCTTCGATACAGGTATTTTTCTGAACCTTAATTTCCTTAATAGCACTTTGACCTGACTCTCCGGGGAGTATGCCTAATCGAAAAGCTCCTTCCTTGGGGAATCGTACGTTCATTACAAAGCGTCCGCCTTCCACATTTCCTGAAAAGGCAGTTTGATTATTTTCCTCATCAACAATGAAGGCACTTACTGTGGAGGTGCTAGAAGTGGTTCCTGAAAGCGTTAATACTTCATCTAAAAGCATTCGTGTGGGGATTTCTTCATCCAGTGTAATGCCCGTATAGGTGTTGGTCGTAACGTATTTAAGTGTGTCGATATCAGGACAAGATGTTCTTGTATTGTTTAAAAGATCACCATTCAAAAACCCACCATTAACTAGATCACTTAAAGAAGATTTTGGAGTAGTGGTAATAGGTTCGTTCGTCTCCTCAATCCTAACTTCAATAATTCCGCGTGAAAGAGGGGAAATATATTCAAAGGCTGCCTTACTTAAATCAAGAATGCGGTTTGGATCGGATACATAAGGTCCACGGTCATTCACTTCCACAACAACGCTTTTTCCAGTTTCAACACTAGTAACCTTTAATCGAGTTCCAAAGGAATAAGTTAAGTGAGCAGCGGTGTAAGCAGAAGCATCAAAAATAGCACCACTGGCAGTGGTTTTTCCGTGGAATTTTTCACCATAATAACTCGATTTTCCATCGGCAATCACCACATTACTTGTGGAGAGTCGATACATCAATTCGGCCAAAAGCGCGCGTGTAACGGGTGTAGAAGGGTAAACATTCTCGTTAGAAGATTTATCTAGTAATCCACCAAGTCTAGCGTACTCAAAATAAGGAGCGAACCAGTCATTAGCAGAAACATCCCAGTAAGGATTAGAAGAAGGGGTAGGGGAATCGGTATTATTGGTTTTTAAAAGCATTTTAAGGGCTTCTGCTAAATTAACCGTATCACCCGGTCGAAACATTCCAGTTCCATCATCTCCCTTTACGACCCCAAGATTTTTAGCCTTATTAACGTATTTACCGTACCAAGCGTCATGCATAACATCCGGAAAAACCTCCTGTGGCTGTAAGTTAGGCACAAAAATATCAGACCCTAAAAGTAAAATCTTAAGCGCCTCCGCACGATTAACCGCCTCAGCGGGTCGGAAGGTATTGTCGCTGTAGCCTTCAATAACGCCATTGTCATAAAGATAATTAATTGCCTCAAAATTAGGGTGACTGGAGGAAACATCCATAAAAACAGCCGCCGAAGCCGTTGGGATAGCAATAAAACTCAACACAAGGGCAATAAAAAATGAGCGCATAAGTAATTGGTAATTTTATATCTCAGGCATTATATCAGTACGGAAGAAAAGAAGGAATTGATAAAAGGTCTTTTTCGTTATAACGTTATAACGTTATCAACGTTATAATATGGTTCCTGCCTACTACACCGTCAGCCTGTTCATTGCCACTATTTTAGGTTGGGCTTCTTGGATTTTCGTTTTAAATAATTTAAGCCCATTTCTTTCGGGTTATTTAGCATTGAGCCTTTTTTACGCAAGTTTGTTTATTGCACTCACTGGCACCTTTTCGATTTTAAATTACTATCTTCGAATGACGTTAAGTAAAAAGAAGAGCCCCTTTGGGCATCTGAATGCCTCCTTAAGGCAGGGGAGTCTCTTATCGGTAATGGCGTGCGTAGGGTTGGCTTTTCAAAGACTCCGAGTGCTCACGTGGTGGGACGCTCTTTTGCTTTTAATGATTGTTTTGCTGATTGAATATTATTTTATGTCGCACGAATAACTTTTACATTTTCGCCATTAAATACTCCTTCAGGTCTCCAATTTTCACCCGCTCCTGCTTCATAGTATCCCGGTCACGAACCGTTACCGATTCATCTTCGAGGGTGTCAAAATCAACCGTAATACAATAAGGAGTCCCAATCTCATCCTGTCGTCGGTATCGCTTTCCTACATTGCCACTATCATCCCATTCGGAACGGAAGCTTTTTTTGATGTCTTTATAAATTTCGCGTGCTTTTCCAACCAATTCCTCTTTGTTTTTCAGAAGGGGAAAAACAGCCACTTGAATGGGCGCAATACTAGGCTTAAATCTCATCACCGTTCGCACTGAATTGTCTTCGAGTTTTTCCTCGTCAAACGCATCAATTAAAACAGTCAAAAGGGTGCGATCACAACCAAAAGAAGGTTCGATCACATGAGGTAAATAGCGCTCATTGGTGTGAGGATCTTGATACTTCAAATCTTTTCCACTGAACTTTTCATGCTGAGAAAGGTCAAAATTACCTCGATCCGCCAATCCCTGAAGTTCACCCCAGGTTTCCACTTCATCTCGTTTTCCGAAAGGGAATCGATACTCCACATCAAAGGTCATACTAGAATAGTGCGAAAGCTCTTTTTCATCGTGCTCACGAAAGCGAAGATTATCGGTTTTAATACCCAAAACATCGGTAAAAAATTGCTTGCTCAAATTCTTCCACTCTTCAAAAACTTCCTTTTTAGTATCAGGTTTGCAGAAATATTCAATCTCCATCTGCTCAAACTCGCGGGTGCGGAAAATAAAGTTCCCAGGAGTGATTTCGTTACGAAAAGCTTTTCCAATCTGAGCGATTCCAAAAGGCACTTTCACACGGCAAGAGTCAAGAATATTTTTGAAGTTCACAAAAATCCCTTGAGCGGTTTCAGGTCGAAGGTAAACTTCAGTCATACTTTCTTCCACCACCCCCTGATTAGTCTTAAACATCAAATTAAACGTTTTGGCTTCTGCCCAATCAACTTTTCCACAATCAGGGCAGGGGATTTGCTCTTTTTCAAGTTCACTGTGAATGTCTTTCAGTTCAATGCCAGCGGTTTTCTCAACCCCTATTTTTTCCTCTAAAAGCTTATCGCCTCGATGACGGGTTTTGCATTTTTTACAGTCAATCAGCGGGTCGCTGAAGCTGTTTACATGCCCGCTCGCTTCCCAGGTTTTTGGATTCATTAAAATTGCTGCGTCCAACCCAACCATATCGTCTCGGTCATCCACAAAGTGCTTCCACCAAGCATTCTTCACATTTTTCTTCAATTCCGCTCCATAAGGGCCGTAATCCCATGTATTCGCCAGTCCGCCGTAAATCTCCGAACCCGGAAAAACAAAACCGCGACGTTTACATAGTGAAACCACTTTTTCCATTAAATCATTTTTTTCAGGCATACATGTATTTTAAAGTTGTAACGAGGCTGATTTTATCACAGTTGAGGAAAAATTCGAAACTCGAAAACCGAAATCCGAAAGTGTTAAAATTTATGATTATTTTCGAGTTTCGAGTTTAGGATTTCGGATTTTAAGCCGAAGGCGACTCAATCATCAGCGTTACCGGCCCCTCATTCACCAATTCCACATCCATCATCGCTCCAAACTGCCCTGTAGCCACATTAATGCCTTTATTTTGGGCGTTTAGAATGAATGAGTCATATAAGGCTTTAGCAATTTCTGGCTTCGCAGAAGCGGTAAAATCGGGCCTACGACCCTTTTTAGTTGAGCCATATAGCGTGAACTGTGAAACGATCAATAAACTACCCCCAACTTCTTGTAAAGAATGATCAAAACCACTCTTTTCGGAAGGAAAAATACGCAGATTAATGATTTTTTCCAATAAAACATCCACATCTCTATTGGTGTCTTCATGAGCAATTCCTAAAAGCACCAAAATACCTTTCTCAATTTCTCCAGTTACTTCACCGTCAACAGTAACCTTAGCTCGTTTTACTCGCTGTATTAAAGCTCTCATAGCTGTAGATTATAAAAATACAGAGCTTATTGTATCATTTAAAAATCCCGCTCACCAGAGGTGAGCGGGATCCATCCATATGCGTTTCGGGGGGCGGTTTGCTTAGAATTTCAGAGCTTCCGCTTTAAGGGTTTGATAGCGACGTTTTTCGTAAGCTCCGTAGCCAAAGTAAGCAAGAATAGAAGCGATCAAAAGGAGTAGGGTAGTCATTGGACCTGTCTGAGCCAATCGGTAGTTAACTCCACTTCGAGCAGCTCCGCCAGCGATTGTTAGGAAGCTTTCAGCGGGGGTGATGTTTTCAAATTCATTCACCATTGCTCGGGTTACACTTCGTACACGGGCTCCAGCTTGTCCGCTGGTTACCTTGGCAGTGAACTGATAAGTCGCGGTTTCTCCAGGGCGTACAATCGCACGTCTCCAAGTGATTTCTCGACCGTTATCAGTTCCGCCACCGGTGTTCTCAACGCTGAGTTCACCAGGGTAACTGTGAGTTAAGTAAAGATTCGTTAGATCATCATCTGTAGTATTTTTAGCAGTAACGGTGTAGTTAACTACCTCACCAATACGAGCAGAAGATCGATCGGTTGAAACGCTGACCTTAAGAACATCAGATCCATTTCCAGAATGACTTCTTATAAGGGCGGCAGGAACACGTCCAGCGAAGATATAACTTTGTTCCATATCGCTAATACTGATGTATTTATGCCCATCGTAACCCTGCATGGTTCCAGAATGGTAATCTATCAACTCAAGACCGTCGACAGCAGGATTGCTATTTCGTCCATTTTCATGAACGAGTAAGCTGTAGCTAAATTCGTAGATTGTATTGGCATTAACTTTGTGAACTTCAGCGAAGCCTTTGCTGTTCAGTTCAGCGCCTTTCAAATCTTCCATTTCACCAGCGGTCATATCACTGTTTCCAGTGTCGAATGAGTGGTTGTATTCAATATCTCGTGCAGAGATATCATTTGGATTTTTGATTTGAACTTTGAAGTATAGACGAGTGGTTTTATTTTCAGGAACCACAATCGCAAGACTTTCTTTGCTAGCATCCCTATAGTTCACACCATCGACAGAAACAAATTTATTAACATTGATTGGAAAGTCTCCACCGAAGATACGATGACCTCCACCTCCACCTCCACCT
>CBDUQS010000002.1:0-54765 GCA_965369815.1 uncultured bacterium
TTTTTCTTTCTGAGGAGGTTCAGTGGTAATAGGTTTTTCTGAAACTTCAGCAGGAACAGAAGCCTGCTCGTTTTTTTCTACCTCCAACTCCCCTTGTAGTGGTTGTTGATCGTCAGCCATAAAATTTAATTTTTAGGAGCTTTTGCAGAGAGAGCTTCTTTAGCCAAAGTCAGAATGTAATTGATTGATTTAATTGCATCATCGTTCGCAGGAATTCCGTAATCTACCAAATCAGGATCAGCATTACTATCTATAATAGCAACCACAGGAATTTTCAATCGACGAGCTTCACGAACCGCAATAATATCGCGAACAGTATCAACAACAAAAAGAATATCAGGAGTTTCTTTCATATCCTCCACACCAGATAAAGAAGTGGAAAGATCTTGAATTTTTTTACGAAGCTTCGATTGCTCTTTCTTTGTATACTTACCAAGAGCACCCGTTCGATCATCATCTTTCAATTGCTTGAAGTAATCGATTCGCTTTTTAATGGTTTTAAAGTTGGTCAAAAGCCCTGGAATCCACTTATCGGTTACAATAGGCTGTTGAGTGTCTTTCTTAATCTCCTGAAGCATTGCATGAGACTGCTGCTTAGTACCAACAAACAAAATTGTTTTATTGGCACGAGAAGCATTTGCTAAAAAGTCCAAAGCAACAATAAGTGCTTCTGCTGTCTTTTTTAGATCAAAAATGTGAATCCCATGACGCTTATCATATAAATAAGGCTTCATTTTAGGGTTCCACTTGTGGGTTGGGTGACCAAAATGCACTGCATTTTGAATCATTTCTTTTAAAGAAATATCTGACATAATCCTTGGGGTTAACACCTTATCTCGTCACTTTCACTCTTTAACTCCAATGAACTATCGGAGCAGGATGAGCGAATCAGAAATAAGACTTAAAATAATTAATGCTCAAAGATTCTATCAGAGAGAGCTTCAGGGTGCAAGGTAAAAATTAAAAATTGACAAAATAACAAGATAAACTAATAATAGGCTCCATAATAATAAAGTATTATGCTCTCCATACAAGAAACATTTACTGGAATAAAAAGTAAGGCTGAAAAAATATTAGGTCTAGATAAAAAATCTGAACTAGCTCTTCTAACACGTGATAGGGTTGAAGATTTAGTAAATGGATTTTTAAAATACTATTCCATAGATCAACTCAATGGAAATGAAGCCCTATTCTACCAAAATGAAGCCCAGCTTCGACAGGATGTTATAAGGCGGCTCAGAAGAATATTGCCAGATCACATTCTAGAAGATAGTAATTGGCTTGATGTTCAAAATTTATTTGAAAAATTTTTTTCAAAAGGAGGATTATTGGTTAAGGGTGATGATGAAGAGGTATACAAGGATTTGGCTGAAAGAATGGAGTACTCAGTTGATTTACTTAAAAAAATAATGTATTGCGTCGGTCGTAGTCAGCGACTAGGAATAAAAACGTCTGGAGTCAATACAGTTGACAAAGTAAAAAAGTAAGGTAAAATTAAACACTTAAGTAACCCCCCAAAAAATGACTGAAAAACCGAATCATCATCCAGATGAAGCTACAAAAAACCTAGAAGAGCAACGCCTCAGGCTAGCAAAACAGCTGGAGCTACCTGAAAACACAACTTCTGAGCAAATAGACACACTGGGAAAGGTAAGGGAATTTAGCGGTCACGAAGAGATGCTTCGTACTCATTTTATCGATCATATACGCATTGCCACTTGCCAACCATTTTCCGATGACATGAGCTGGAGTCAAATCAATGAAATAGTTGAAAAACTAATGTTCACCTTAATTCAAAAAGAATCCGATGAACCAGATGGTCCCAATCTTCTAAAAATGATGAGTGCGGTTCACCCAGATGACTACGAAGAGATAGATAAAAAATTGTGTAAAATTCTTGGACTCCCAGGGGGTTCAACTGAAGATCTAACTGAATGCATTCAGAAAGGAATTAATTTCGAAAAATAAATTCAGATGAATAAGTAAAATATTCTATATGAAACATTTCAGAAGTGGATTCATAGAAGGTAAGCTCCATGAGGATGGGAAAAAGCCAATCATTCTAGGGGAAACGATTTTCTGCCCCTACTCAGAAGAAGAACCATGCCCAGAAAATCATCGAGACTACAGCCCAACAGAAGTTATTATCGATGGAGAAAGACGAATCTTATACAGATGCTTCAATGGTTGCACTAGAAATTTAGATGAGGAAGATTATGAACACATTGATGGAAGAATCATCAAGAAAGCTTAATCAACTCCACCACTGTTTCCATATGATTGGTCTGAGGGAATAGATCGAAAACCGCCACGCTTTTTAATTGATAGTGTTTTTTGAATTTCGGCAGATCTTTTTCAAGCTGTTTAATATTACAAGAAATATAAACAATCGCTTTGGGTTGAATTCGAATCAGTTCTTCAATCGTCTTCGGGTGCATTCCACTCCGAGGAGGATCAGTCACCACATATAAAGGAGCGGAAAGTGTCAGCTTTCGAAGCTGAGTCGCATCCATATTAATCGCTTCCACATTATCCGTTTTATTCAGCTTAATATTCGCATTAGCAGCAACCGTACAACCCTCAAAACTCTCCACTGTTTTCACGGTTTTAAATAAATCTGCATTAATAATGCCAAATGTCCCCACTCCCCCATATAAATCCAACAAATGAGTTTTATATTCTTCATTATCTGAATACCCTTTTAGCAATTCATTCACATATTCATGCATTTTTTCTGCCATCGCATGATTGTTCTGAAAAAACCCCTGAGCACTGTAATGAAAAGTCTTACCCATCATGGTTTCTTCGAGCATATCGGAACCCTTGATGGCGATAAATTCCTCTCCATAGCTCATATCGGTTTTGGCAGGCATATAGGTAATTAAAACATTGTTCGCAGATGTTTTCAGTGAAAAAGCCTTGATCCGCTCCACAGCGTCACCACATTTAGAAGAATCTTTATTTAAAACAAAGGAAATAGAAGAATCGTTCTGAGGCGTGCGAATCACCGCGTAACGGTAAGTTCCCGTATGCTCCTTTGGCTCAAAATCATCCGCGTCACCAAAAGCATCCCAAACTTCTTTAATCAATTCATTCAATCGTGGATTCGAAATCGCGCATTCCGGAATACTCACCCGCCACCGCCAGCTCTTCTTTTGCCGAAAGCCAATCCCCTCCTCCGTAAATACCATATCCATTCGATTCCGATAAAAATACTCTTCGCCAGAAAACATTTGAACACCTTGCCTACCGGCAGGCAGGTCTTCAAATTCCGTCACCTGAGCAGCTCGTTTTTTCTTATTTTCCAGTTGAACTTCATAAGGAATGTGCTGCATCACACAGCCACCACATTTATCACGGAAGCCAGTATCAGGAAGGGCGAAATAAGGACATTTAGGTTCTCTGGTCATAGTAAGTTAGTAAGAAACAAGGGTTTTTGATATAATGCGGAGCCATAATATATGATAAACTCCCCAGTGACTAGTGACTAAAAAATGAATTTTCTCCCCAAAGTCAGTATCGGCCTCGTTCTTTACAAAGGCGAAAAATACTTAAAACCTTGCCTTCAAAGCTTGCTCAGTCAGGATTATCCAAATATTGAGTTCTTATTTCGCGACCAAAGCCCAGATGGAGAAGCTTACGAGTATATTAAAAACGAATTACAGGATTACTTAGGGGGCTTCAAGCTCGAAAAAGGGCCAAACTTATGGCACAGCGGTGGGCACAACGCATTGATTCGGCGAATGACCGGTGATTATTACATCACCTGCAGTAACGACATGATCTACCCAGAAGATTTTGTTTCTAAAATCATTCAAACGCTCGAGAAACCACAAAACCGTCACTACGGCTCTGCCACTTGTAAATTAATGGTATGGAATTTTGACCCCGAAAACGGAATCAGTGAATCAACCAACACAATCGACAGTTGTGGAATTGGCTTAACCCATTCTCACCATTTTTATGATATCGGCCAAGGAGAAGAAGATAATGATCAATACGATTCTGTTAAAGATATTTTTGGACCTTCGGGTGCACTGAGCATTTTCCGAAAAAACGCACTCGACGATATCGCTTACGAAAATGATCGAGGAATCCCCGAATATTACGATTCTCTACTCCATTATAAAAACGATGTTGATTTAGCCTACCGTCTGCAATGGGCCGGTCATAAAAGCCTTTTTATTCCCCACGTGCAAGTATGGCACGATAGACAGGCAACCAATCTTCATAAATCCAAACTGCTTGCAAAACGAATCACAAAAGCAAGAGATGACAAATCAATTTTCACCAGAGAAAACTCTTTTTTCGGCCAACAAGTAGTGATGCAGAAAAACTTTAACCCAGACTTCTCCCTGAAAGTAAGAGCGAAAAGCCTGGGTTACAAAATCGCCGCCCTCACCTACGCCTCCCTGTTCGAACGATACCTTTTAAAACAGCTAGATATCGTCCGGGAATTTAAAGAAGAAATTGAAAACAAGCAAGATTCCATCAAATTCCGTATGCCACCCAGTTACATTGAACGATTAATGAAATAACTCGAATAGTGCGCCAAATAGTGGACCGAATTGTTGTATGACAAACCACTATACGGTGCACTATGCGGTCCACCATCCGAATCTATGAAGATTAAGGCTTCCATCATCATCCTCGACTTCTTTAAAAGCAAACGAGTTTGTGAGAATGTTAAAAGTATCCTTAAGCAAAAGGTGGATTTTAAATATGAAGTGATCGTCGTCGACAACAGCGCCAACCCGCTAAATGCCAAAAAGCTGGAATCCCTCAGGAAATTCCCCAACGTTAAGCTTTATATCAACGATGAAAATGTTGGTTACCCCAAAGGGAATAATCAAGGCGTCGCTCGCTCTAAAGGTGAATATGTATTGATTGTGAATCCCGATATTCTGTGGGGAAAGGCGGATACGCTTCAAAAATTGGTGAATGCAATGGAAAAAGATTCAACCATTGGTGTACTCGGCCCCAAACAAATCAACGACGGAGACAATTCAATCGCCATGACCGTCCGACGCTTCCCCAAACTCACCCTTCAGATCGCAAGGCGCACGAAACTACGAAAGCTACCCATCATCCGTGATCTGGTCGCCAAAGACGAATGCCGAGATTTAAACTACAGCAAAACTCAGGAAGTCGACTGGCTCCAATCCAGCTTCTGGATCACTCCTCGAAAACTCTGGAACAAACTCGGCGGCCTCGACACTCGCTATCGAATTTTCATGACAGATCCAGATTACTGCTGGAAAGCATGGAAAGCGGGCTACCGCGTGATTTATGAACCCTCTATCCAAGTCCACGCCGACGGTATCCGCTGCAGCCACGGCGGAGTAAAAGAATTCTTCAGCAAATGGATCCTCCGTCAGCACTTTGTCGACGCCGTGAAATACAGAGTACGGCATTTTGGAAAAAGGAATCCAAGAAGAAAATAAAATAAATAAAATTTCAACATGACATTAACAAAAAAATTAGGAATTGTATTTTTCACACTCCTTGTTGTAGCAATAGCCAACACGAGTGTTGTTTATAATTTTCAAACTTCACAAAAAACCGATGCAGCGATCATTGATGCAGCGGGTCGAAACAGAATGCTATCTCAGAAAATAGGCTTTCTTGCCGAACAAATAGTCAATGGCAATGAATCGATAAAATCAGAACTTCAAGAAGTCATCTATCTTCACGACACCTCATTTTTAGCTCTAAAAAACGGAGGAATTGCGCCAGGAATATCAAACAATCGAACTCTGCCAGAAACTATTCCTTCCATTATGCCTTTAGTAGAAAATGCTGGTGAACTCTGGCTAAAATACAAAGCAAATGCCGAGGTTATTGCAAATAAGCCAATTATTATTAATGAAATTCCCAATCCAGCCGTAATAACTGCATTGAGCTTTATAGAAAAAAATGCGCTAGAGATGCTGAATAGAAACAATGAAATGACCAAGGCTTACGTGATAAGCAATGAAATAAAGCAAAAAAGTACAAATGGAGCCCTTTTCATTATCCTAATTATCTACGCAATAGTAATAGGATTTGGCTTTATTGTTTCCCGCTCACTCGTTCACACATTAGAAGTGTTAGATAAGGCAAAAACAAACCTTGTTTCCTTGATTGCCCACCAGTTAAAAACACCAATCACCGCAATAAGCTGGAATACAGAGACATTATTAAGTGGAGATCATGGAGCGCTCAACCCTGAGCAGACCGACACACTAAATCAAATCGATAATACAAATGGGAGAATGAAGAAATTAATAAACAGTTTTTTGAATATTTCCAATATTGACTTGGGAGTAGTAACTATTAAAACTAAGACAATTAATTTTATCGATGTATGCGAAGAGGCACTTAATGGAATGGAACCACAGATCTTAGAAAAAAATCACACAATCATCAAAAAATATGATAAAAAATCCTCCATTGCCCCAGCGGATCAAAACTTACTACGAATTATCTTCGAAAACCTTATTTCAAATGCAATCAAGTACACTCCAGAGAATGGAGAAATAACGATTTCAATAGGTGCATTAAATCACGAGATTACATTGAGCGTTTCTAACGGCGGAAATCCAATAACCAAGGAGGATCAATCAAAAATATTCGATAAATTATACCGAACAGATGATGCACAAAAAATGGACCCCGATGGGAATGGGTTGGGTCTTTACCTAGTAAAAAAGATTGTTAAAAATGCGGGTGGCCGAATCTGGATTGAATCAAAAAAAGGAAGTAACACCATATTTTCTGTCGCCTTTCCTATTACAGGAATGAAGGAGAGAGAAGGCATTAAATCATTGTCATAATAAGAAATTTTTTGTTAAAATAAGCTTGTTTACAATACTCTACTAAAAAAACCAATGAAAAAAGGACAATCTAAAAAAATAATTCTCGTAGTCGAAGATGACTCGTCTTTATTAAAAGCGCTCAGCGGAAAGCTAACTCGCGAAGGTTTTAGCGTAATCGAAGCAAAAAATGGATTAACAGGGCTTAAAAAAGCTTTAAAAGAAAAACCCGACTTGATCATTCTCGATATTCTAATGCCAAAAATGAATGGAATGGAAATGCTAAAAGAGCTAAGAAAAGACGACTGGGGTAAGGATATTTACACGATTATGCTAACCAACAAAGAACCTTCAAAGGACCTATTTGAAGAAGCCAAAAGAGCCCCTTATGTATCAACTTATCTAGCAAAAAGCGACTATAAACTCTCAGAGATTGTAGAAATCGTAAATCAAAAGCTTTCTGATCCAAAATAATATCAAATTTAAAACCCCATGGTCCCAATCGAATACCTCCGACAATTTCGTTTCAGCGGATACGCTATTTTCGACTTTATAGCAGCATTTTTAGGGATCTATCTGCTCGCTCCCCTGCTATCAAAACTATTCCTAAAACTCAGGCTCGACATCCCCAAAAAGAATTGGTTATTTTTAACCCTACCCATTGGAATTCTTTCTCATTTAGCAGTGGGGAACATAACCCCAATGACGAGAGACTTTATGGATTTAGGTAGCCATTATATTTTGAAAATTATGATGATAGGATTACTCTTTTTTGGAATAAGGGGGATTAAAGTGGTGAAGAAAGACATGAAAAAAAAGAGGGCTCATAAATAAGGTTGCATTTTGATCAAAACTTTATTATAATACAACACTTATTAATTTAGTCTATCATGATCAATCAACCCTCTTTAGATAATTCTCCAAAAAAACCAAGTCACACCCGTAGCGCACTAAAAGCTTTGGGGCTGGGCTTTATTATGGGAACAACTGCCCTAAGTCCAACTATTGTAAATGCACAAGAAAATAGAACCGAAACAATGAATGATGAGGTGGAGGTAATCGCAGCAGCAAAAAATGCGGTAGAAAGATTTGTAAAAGAACAAGGAGTTGATATGCCTGTATTTAAGGCAAATATCGTCTTCAGAAAAGGACATCCTTTCTTTGACAAAGGAATTAATTGGCTATTAGAGCATGGCTCTGAACGTGAGGGTGATGTGGTAGATCCAAAAGCAATTGAATATGTTGTTTGCCTAGGAAGCAAACCACTCAAAACTGGAAAAGACGGGGAAGTGGAATTCGACAAAGAAGGAGATTATGGAGTAGTGGTTCTAGATGCAAACAAGCAAGTTTTAGGAATAGGAGATTAAAAGCCAAATCTAAATCCCCGCTGTTTTCTTGACGTCCTGAATTTCGATTAAAACCACTCTTTTGAGAGCGACTCTGGAATATGTAGTTTTTTTGTCCTAAAATCAACAACCCTATCGAAAGCCGATTTAATATCAAAATCTGTCACATCTGGTGAAGGCTTATTTATAATGACAAAATTTGTCTCAGCCAGAGCGGACACTGGACCACTACTCATACGAAAGCCATTAGTATCTTCAGGCGGACACGTTCGTAAAAGCATATCTGCTGAAGGGTAAACAGGAAGTAACCGTTTATCCAAATTTTGAATCTGAGCCTGGGTAAGGGCATGTGGATCTTTAGAAAGTAATTCCAAAACTCTCTGCCTTACCCTAACTTCCAAAGCACCATCATAATTGATTAATAAATTAGCAGTAAATTCGTTCGAATCAACCTCCTGCTCGTCATTCTTAACATCATCAACGAGATCATGCCATGATCGAATTTCTTCTTTCGATTTCAACTCAGCAGGTAAAGAAAATTTTGGTCTGTCAGCACGAGTAAAAGCACTAAAATGAGTTCCACAATCTCTCAATGTAGCAATTAAATCTTCCCTAATAACATCATGAATGCTGGCAAGTGATGTATCAGTTCTCGACTGAACTTCCGATCTGTAAGTTGACGGTCTAGTAAGAAAAATATCAACCATTTTTCCACCCATAGCTCTAAATTCATCAATAACCTGACAACAGAGTTCCGCCCCCTTCACATACGAATCACGACGAGCAGTTTCAATATCATCATACCCACCATTATCATACTCTTTTTTTGCCCATCGACGATGTCCATCTGGATAAAAACTTAAACGTGTTGGTGTCCATTTTTCGTTCTGCATAGCTCTAGATATTATGTTAATAGTGAGCCATTTTAGTCCATAATTCTAATATGTCAATATTGTTCACTTAAAAACACTGTCGGAAAAATCAACAACAACTTTTTAAGAGAGGAATCAAATTAAATCCCCGCTGGCTTTTTCACATCTTTCACTTCAAATTGAACCTTCAAATCCCCTTCTAAGTTCATTCCAAGGTTATTTTCACGAACAATAGTAGAGGCTTTGTATAAACTCTCAAAGGTTCCTGCATCAATCCAGTCTCCTTGTAATACTTCTGCATTCAAAAGCCCTTGTTCTAAGTAAATATTGGCTAAGTCCACAATTTCTAATTCTCCACGCTTAGATGGTTTTAGGTTTTTAGCATGTTGAATCACTTTGTTGTCATACATATAAAACCCAACTTGAGCTAAATTCGATTTAGGCTGCTCGGGCTTTTCTTCAATAGAAAGTACCTTTCCGTCCGTTGTAATATCAATCACCCCAAAACGCTCAGGATCGGTCACTTGCTTAGCAAAAACCGTCGCCCCTCCTTTAAAATTCTGAACGGCTGACGTAAAATCGTGAGTGAAAATATTGTCTCCTAAGATCATCGCCACATCATCATTTCCAATAAAGTCTTCACCAATAATAAAGGCTTGAGCCAGCCCTTCAGGAGCGTCTTGAACTTCATAGGCAAAACGAGCGCCAAACTGACGACCAGATCCAAGTAAATTCACAAAATCTCCACTATGATCAGGGGATACAATGATAAGAATATCTTTAATCCCTGCTTTAAGAAGCGTCTGAAGCGGAAAATAAATCATCGGCTGATTGTAAACAGGCAAAAGCTGTTTACTGGTTACCTTGGTTAACGGATGCAACCGTGTTCCCGAACCTCCTGCTAAAATAATACCTTTCAAAATAAACTTAGTTTAATTATAAAATTCTTTCACCCTATCTAGTACATTATTCAGATCCACCATCTCCGCATCACTTTTATTTCGCTCCTTCCATTCAGCGGTGCGTGTTTCCATGGTGCGAGATGATAGCACAAGTCGCAGAGGAATGCCAATTAAGTCCGCATCGGCAAATTTAGCACCCGCTCGCTCATCACGATCATCGAAAAGCACCGTAATACCAGCGCCACGAAGAACATTGTATAAATTGTCCGCTTCTTTCAGTGTTTTCTCATCCGTTCCAAGCGTAGACAGATGCACTTGATAAGGAGCCACTGATTTTGGCCATAAAATACCCTTATCATCATTAAAAATTTCAACCAAAGTCCCCATAATACGAGTGGGGCCAATGCCATAACAACCCATAATCACAGGATTCTTCTTTCCAGATTCATCCACATAGCTGAACTTGAATGCATCGGAGAATTTACTACCCAATTTAAAAATATTCCCTACCTCAATCCCCTTCTTTTCCACCAAATCTTTACTATCACATTCAGGGCAGGTGTTTTGATCGTCTAATATTTCTTTATTCACCGCAACACGGCACTTTTCACAACAATAAATAGTATCTTCCCCCACTTCGGAAAGGATTTGATATTCATGAGAATATTTACTAAAAGCCCCCCCAGATGCATAAGTAAGGTAAGTAACTTCTGGATCAAAGCCAAGTCGCTTAAAAACTTTAAAATAAGCCTCTTTCACACGATCATAATACGCATCTAAATCTTCTTGAGACGCATGAAAAGAATAAAGATCCTTCATTCCGAACTCCCGCCCTCGAAGAATACCAGATTTAGCACGCGCCTCGTTACGGAATTTGTTCTGAAGCTGAAAAACCGCTGTTGGAAGATCTTTATAAGAAAGAACATAATTCTGAACCAATGGAGTAACAATCTCCTCATGAGTGGCGCCAAGTGCATATTCTTTATTTCCCGCCCCTTTCAATCGAAAAAGAACATCCATTGAATCCCAACGATCTGTTTTTACCCAATTTTCTTTAGGAGCCAAAGCAGGCATTAAAATTTCCTGAGCATCCACTGCCTCCATTTCTTCTCGAATGATTTGTTCAATTTTACGGAGCGCTTTTAACCCTAATGGCAAATAACTGTAAACCCCTGCCGTCTCTTGATGAATGAATCCACCCTGAATCAAATATTTCGCATTCGCGCTATCGGCATCATGCGAAACGGACTTAGTGGTTTTACTGAAAAGTTTAGAATATCTCATTTTTAAAAGGACTAAGGAGTACGGACTAGGGAATAAGCTTAGTTCTTAAGTAGCCAATTCTCAGTCCTTAAATTAACAACTCCCATTCTAAAGGAAGATAAGTTTGCCCTCAAGAGAAAGATTGGTTAAAATGAAACCGTAAAAATTAAAAATGAAAATGAAAAAACCACTAAAAACAATCTTACAGTTCAGCGCCGTCATGGGATTCACCCTAGTACTGCTTTTTGTAATGGATTCGTCAGCATTAGCTCAATTCAGCCCACCAACGCTTTTACCTACAGAAGATGCAAATATTGGGGGTAGGGGCGATGTCTGCCAAGGATTGGCTACTATGATCAAAAGCGGAAAAATCGGAACTCGGAATCTTCCCTGCTTTGTAAAGTTCTTCACTCAAACGCTCATTGGAATTGCAGGAAGCTTGGCAGTGGTTTTTGTGATGATCGGTGGCTATAAATATGTAATTCCTGGAGATGAGAAAAAAGATGAAGCGAAAAAAACAATCACCTACGCCCTCATTGGCTTAGCAGTTTCCCTGCTAGCTTGGGTTATTATCGACCTTGTCCTTCAAATCACCACTGAATAGCAACGAAGAACTCATAATTCATAATTATTAAAAAAGATGACCATCAAACGCTCCACAAAAACCTTTCTGCGAAAATCACAAAAAAAGATCGATGCTTTAAGGAAAGCACTTCAAACACTGAGCTTAAAGGAAAAAAAATTAGAAAATGAAGAAAAAAAATTAATTAAAATGGTTGAAAAGCCAGCTCAGGAAGTGAGGGTCAGCCTTTCGATTGACTCCGTTGTTAGAGCAACCATCGCTATTTTAGGAGTTATAGGATTCACCTATCTTCTTTTCTTCATCAAGCAAATTATTATTATTTTCCTTGTTGCACTGTTCTTATCAGCCGCTTTTAATCCCGCTGTTGATAGATTAAACAAATACCATATCCCTCGTGGCCTTGGGATTGTTTTTATGTATATTGCGGTTCTGGGAATCATCACCATCATTTTTACATCTCTTGTACCGATCATCGCCGATCAAGTAAGTGATTTAGCCAACCAAGTGCGCAACTATGTTCAAAATATTGTCTCTGGAAGCCCCGAAGACTCATGGTTTATTCGAAAAATACAACCCATTGCCAATCAGGTATGGCAAAATGTAGATCAAACTCAAATTCTAAACAGCTTAACCAGTGGATTAAAAGAAATTGGGTCTAAATTAACCAGCTTCGCCGGCAATGCCATTGGGGCAATCTTTACAATCTTTAATGGTATTTTCAATCTTATTCTCGTACTCATTATCACTTTCTTTATGGTGGTGAACAAAGAAAACACCAGTAACTTTTTTCACTCCCTATTCCCAAGTAAGTATTCTGGCTATATTTCAGAAAAAACTAAAAAGATCAGCATTAAAATTGGTGAATGGGTTCGAGGACAAGTCCTTCTCGCGCTCGCCATGGGGCTTCTTACTTTTATTGTTTTCTCACTAATCGGAGTTAACTTCGCCCTAACGCTCGCCATGGTTGCAGCACTCGCTGAATTCGTTCCTTATATCGGACCACTCATCACCTTCCTCTCAGCCGCCCTAATAGCCCTCAATCAAAGTCCTGTTATCCTACTATGGCTCATCCCTGCTTACGCGGTTATTCAGTTCCTAGAAGGAAACATAATGGTCCCGCTAATTGTTGGAAAATCAGTAGGTCTCAATCCAGTTGTAATTTTGTTTGCGCTATTATCAGGAGCAACCATCGGAGTAAAAATTGGTGGAAGCTTCGCCCTTGGTTTAGTCGGCATGATTATCGCCGTTCCAATGGCCAATGTGATTTCAATTTTTGTTGAAGACTATACGGGGAAAAACAAGTAGCTATCCTTGTTCTGTCCGGTCTAATTGGCTCAAAAGTTGCTTGAAATCAATCGCCTTTAAGCGATCTTTAAATAAATTATAAAGTTCTTCCTTACTTGAGTCAGCCTCAGTCGCACCTTGAAGATCATTTTTAATCTGAGACAAGCCTTTTTCAATTGCGATAAAGGGGTCTTCAAAATTATTCACAACATTTAAATGAGAAGTATCCATCAAGCGATCACAAAGAGAAAACAAAACACCTATTTCAGGAAGGTTAGAAAGCTTAGATAATTCATGAAGAATCTTTTCTCGTTCGCGCTCTACATTAAAAAGACGAGTAACCGTTAAGCCACGAGACGCTGCATGATTAATAATAGTGTAGTCTTTTTGCTCCATCCCTTCAGAAGCCAGATTAATAGAAGACTGAATTTCATCAGCATAAAAGTTAAATGGACGAATTCGAAGCCTTGAAATCGGACGAATATATCCAAGAAGCCTAGGATCTCCTGTTTGTATTAACTTCTCAAAAGCCTCTCCATGTTGAGAGATTAGTTTTTCAGACTCAATAATCAAAATGTCGAGAGATTGCTCATCTTCCGGCGAAGCGAGAGATTTTCCATAAACCTCAAAACGCCTATTTTTAATGCGATTGATAATTTTAACTATTTTAGCACAAGCTACTGGGAGGTTCTCTCGACCCAAACGATCCTTAAATCCCAATGCCTTCAGTCGACCCAACTCATTTAAAACCGTTTTCTTATTATAATTGATTGCTTTTTCAAATTGATCAATCAATATAACCAATCCCTCAATAATTGCTGTTTTTTCCTCCGTATCACCTTTTTTAAAGTTAAGAGCTCGCTGATGTAAAACTCGAATATCTTCTTGGGCTCGAATAATCATCGGAATCTCAGCCTTATAATAGCGATCCGCATAATCGGTTTTACGTCGAGCTCCGTAAGCGCCCTCAAAACACTGCAAAGTCTTTCCTGAACGCCGATAAGAACGAGTATGAAGAAGCATCCCCTCTTGTGTCCAATGCAACCGATAATTTTTTCTTCTTAGGTCTTCTCCATTTTTAGGAAGTGGAAAGACAGAATGGGTAAAAAACTCCTTCAATTGGGGAATTAATTCAGCTTTAAACTTCATCTTCTCAAAAGAAGTTAGCCCCTCTGGCATCGAAACACCCAAGTGCTTCAAAAATCCGTCTCGAATCAAAGCGGGATCCACCACACAAGGGGTTAAAGGTAAATCATCATCATCCATATAGGAATAATTTGATCCATCAACAGGAAGAATTCGGTCCTCCAAACGACAAAAAACATCTTGGAAAACACGAAAACGTGAATTTTTGGTTTTAAAATAATCTCGTCCACCTTTTTGAAACCCCTCCCTTGAGGGATGATCCTCTTGGTCAGCTCGAGGAGTAAAATCAGCCAATTCTTCTAAATCTGCACGCAAATGGGCGATCAAAAAAGAAATTTCTTCTTCAAGCGCCTCCATACCCTCAATTTCCACCTTTTTATTTTCACGTCGACTGGTCGTGATTCCAAGCTTTCGAGTCTCCCAAATTTCTTCCGCTGTTTCAGTCTGCCCCATATCTTTAAACGCTTTCACTTGAGCAAAGTATTTTTGCTTCCGATCAAGGGTTTCAAGATGCTTTTTAAGAATAACTCGAGCTTCTTTAATTTTTTCAGGCAGTTCAACTTGCCTCCTCTCAGCCTCTGAAAGGCGATCAGTCGTTGAGCGATGTAAATCAGGATATTCCATAAGGGCAATTTAAATTAAGGGGAATATTCTACATGCTTTTAGTTGTTTTGTCGATGTATGAAAAAAATAGGATGACGAATAAGAAAAGCTCTGATAGACTATCCTCTGTGCATGCCCACATAGCTCAGCTGGATAGAGCACTGGTCTTCGGAACCAGGTGTCGGGGGTTCGAATCCCTCTGTGGGCACCATGAAAAATGTTCTCTCGGCAAAGCCAAGAGGTTATTTTTCATCTACGAAAATAAAATTATCGCACTCGTTTCCGCTCCTGCCAAATGGTAAGAATTGGGCTCGCAATAAAAATAGAAGAGTAAGTTCCGACAACCACACCAACAATCAATGCAAACACAAAAATACGAATCGATTCAGCTCCTAAAAAGTAAAGGGCTACCAATGTAAACAAAGTTGAAATCGATGTATTAATCGATCGAGAAAGCGTTTGATTAAGGCTCATGTCGGCAACTTTGCCAAAAGTATCATCACGACCCTGATTCTTAAGATTCTCACGAATACGATCGAAAACCACAATGGTGTCGTGAACTGAGAAACCCATAATAGTTAGAAGTGCCGTAATAAAGAATGCATCCACTTCAAACCCAAGAATGGCGAAGATTCCAAGAGTGATTAACACATCGTGAACTAAAGCAAAAATAGCACACATTCCAAAACGCCAAGGGCTCACTCGCTTAGGAACACGACGAAAGGCGTAAGCAATATAAAAAACAATTGCGAACATCGCGACAATAAGTGCAACAAAAGCTTTCTGCTTTAAAGTTTCACCAATTTTTGGACCAATCGTTGTAAAACGAATCTCTTCAAAGGTGCCCATAGAAGCCTCAATAGAAGCATTCACCGCATCATGTTCTTCTTCAGAAATATCTTTTCCATGAATAATATAAGTATCAAGATCAGTAACTGTGATCTGACTAACGGTATTAGGAGCAGCATTATCAATTGCCTCTCGAAGTTGACTGACTGAATCGGTATTCGCCTCATCAAACTGAAGTTCCATTAAGGTTCCTCCTGTAAAATCAATTCCCATTGAAATCGCCTGACCATAACGAATCTTATTGCTAATCATGGCGCCAGCACCAATTAGAATTAGAATAGAAGAGATGGTAAGCCAAACTTTAGTGTATTTAATAAATTTAAACTGAGTTTTCATGACAAGTAGTTAGAAGTGAATAGAAATGAATGGTTTAGTACGTTACCTATGTAAGGATTAAATATCAAGATTTTTTACCCTTTTGGCGTGAGTTTGAATGAATTTACGACGAGGAGGTACTTCAGAACCCATAAGAGTATCAAAAATAGCATCCGCTTTTTCAGCATCTTCAATAGTCACTCGAAGCATCGTGCGCTTTTGAGGGTCCATTGTCGTTTCCCACAACTGCTCTGGATTCATTTCACCCAAACCTTTATAGCGCTGGATAGAAACACGTGGTTTTTTAGCTGCTTTCTTTTCATCACCCCCTTCAGTCAATGCCTCATTAGGATCTTTTTCAGAATCCTCATCGGCATCTTCATCTGACTCTTCTTCAGCCTGAATTCCTAAATCAGAAAGAATAGAAACTTTCTCATCATCGGTATAGGCATACTGAGAAGTTTTTCCTTTCGAAATTTTATAAAGCGGTGGCTGAGCAATGTAAATGTACCCCGCCTCGATAAGAGGCTTGAAATAACGATAAAGAAGGGTAAGTAAAAGGGTTCGAATATGAGCACCATCCACATCCGCATCTGTCATGATCACAACGTGGTGATAACGAATTTTTTCAATATCAAAAGTTTCTCCAATTCCCGTTCCAAGAGCAATAATCAAATTTTTAATCTCATTATTACCAAGCATGCGATCCAAACGAGCTTGTTCCACGTTCAAGATCTTACCGCGAAGTGGTAAAATTGCCTGAAAGTAACGATCACGCCCCTGTTTCGCACTTCCGCCCGCGCTATCACCCTCCACTATGTAAATCTCACTTTCTTCTGGTTTACGAGAAGAGCAATCCGCTAACTTACCAGGAAGCGTTGCTCCTTCTAAAGCCCCTTTACGAAGCACAGTATCACGCGCTGCACGAGAAGCAAGACGTGCTCGAGCCGCCAGCATACATTTAGCCATAATATTCTTAGCCTCATTTGGATTTTCCTCCATGTATTCAGTGAATTTTTCATTGAACACACTTTCAACCGCAGTTCTAATCTCTGGGTTTCCAAGTTTTGATTTTGTTTGCCCTTCAAATTGAGGTTCTGCCAATTTTACTGAAAGAACAACAGTAAGCCCTTCGCGAACATCTTCCGTCGTCATATTGTCATCCTTCTCTTTCAAGAAACCCTTAGAACGAGCATAAGCATTGATCGAACGCGTTAAAGCACTTCGTAATCCTGTTAAATGCATTCCTCCCTCCAACGTATGAATGTTGTTGGCAAAGGTAATAATGTTTTCATTATAAGCTTGAGTATATTGAAGGGCAATCTCGATATAAGCCTCATCAGTTTGCTTTTCAATATAAATCGTATCACCAATCGCTTCTTTATTTTGATTCAAATGATCCACATAAGAACGAACTCCTCCTTCAAAATAGAAACGATATTTCAAACTAGCCCCTTTTGGTAAAATTCCTTCATAGAGCTCAGATCGTTTATCTTCAAAAAGGATATTGACTCCTTTAGTTAGGTAAGCCTGCTGACGAAGACGAGTTAAAATAGTTTTAGAATCAAAAACAGTGGTCTCAAACACCTTAGCATCAGGCCAAAAAGTAACAGAAGTTCCTGTAGAAGTGGTCGTTCCCACCTCTTTAATATCACTTTGAGGCACTCCAAAGTGATACTCCTGACGATAAACCTTTCCATCACGACGAACCTCAGCAACCAATTTAGACGAAAGCGCATTCACCACAGAAACACCCACTCCATGAAGACCACCCGATACCTTATATCCAGATTCATCTCCACCAAATTTACCTCCGGCATGCAAAACAGTTAAAACCGTTTCAAGAGCAGAAAGACCTGTGGTTTTATGCTTATCAATCGGAATTCCACGACCGTTATCCGCCACCGTCATACTTCCATCCTCATTCACCATAATTAAAATCTTATCGCAATGACCCGCCATCGCCTCATCAATCGAATTATCAACAATTTCCCAAATAAGATGATGAAGCCCACGAACATCAGTGGTACCAATATACATTCCAGGTCTTTTTCGAACGGGATCAAGTCCTTCAAGAACCTGAATCTGATCCGCAGAGTAATTTTGCTTTTGGTCTGACATAAATTTTAAGGTTTATTTATCAAGTTAATACAGAGTCCCGTAGTTCGGAACACTCTAAAAAATAGCCACCCCATTTTATAGGATAGCCCCTCTTTTCGCAAGAGTGAATTTTACCAAAAAAACAGATTAGATCTCTTCATCAACAGGAATTGATGGAGTGTCTTCCAAAAGCTCTTCAATCGGTTCTTCAATTGTCTCTTCAGAAGGCTCTTCTTCAGCAGGCTCCTCAACAGGTGCCTCAACCGGTTTTGGATTTCCTTTAATATTTGCAAATTCCTCAAAAGATAATGAGTTAACAACAGAATCAACTCCATGAATCGAAATATTAGCCAAGCGATTACTATTAACCTCAAAAGTAAAATTCAAAATTTTATCGCCTCGTTCGTAATCTTCAATTTTAACCCTCTCAGCAGGAAGTGGCGTAATAATATTTACCTCAGTAAGCTCAATCCCCTGCTTCGTCAAATAGTCAATCAGCCATAATTCAGATAAATAAGAAATATATTCTTTAACACCTTGGTTATCAGCTACTAAAAGCTTGTGATCTGTTGAAATAAAGGTTTTGGAAGCACGATTAAAGGTGCCAGCAAATTCAATCGGCATAATGTCCAATCGAACTTTTTTAAATTCAACAATATTACGATCAGAATCAGCAAAGCGAATGTCTCGCTCGTCGATAACAAGGTTAAGGGCTACAAATTCTTTAACCGTGGAGCGAACTGCTTCAACCTCCTGTTCTTTGCCATACAAGGAAGTAAAAACAACATTAACCAAACGATCAATTGAGAGGGTAGAAGGTAAGCCAACATTCTGATCCTCTTTAAGAGAAATATCAGAAGCAATCTTATTCGATGTATTGTATTTAAAGGAAATTGATGTTTTCCTGTTGTCATCATCTTCAATAAACACATTGGAAACTTTAAATTCATTCAAGGTTGCTGTGTTTAAAATAGTCATTTGCTGATCACTTGAGATTAAAATCCCAAAACCTTCCAATTCCTTTATCGTCAACTGAATCGCAAGATCCTGAGCCGTCGCCTGAGAACGAGCCGCCTCTTCACTAGTATCTAAATTTAAGAAATCGACAAGGTCACCTGCATCTGGATCGGGAAGATGATCGATCTTAATTGAAGCTTCAGGACTTTTAGCGATACGAACAAAATCATCAAGCGTAAAGCTTCCGCCAAGTGGATCATCATTCAGCACAATGTCATAAATTCCATTGGTCGAATAATCGTACTGAGCCGAGAAAGAAACCAAAGTACCATCCTGAGCCCGATCCACGAATCGAGCGCTCTTGATTTCAAATGAAAAAGGATCTTCTGTATCAACAGCAATATCCTCTTCCAAAAGGGCAATACGAGCAACAGTAAATCGCTGAGAAACCTCATGCAATGTAGGATACAAAATCACATCATCCTGAGGCTCCTCTTCTTTAAGAATTTCTTCGAATCGTTCAGAAAGCGTCTTATCACGTTCCTGATTGGCCAAATAGTCTTTAAATTGAGCCTGCTCGGCTTCTTCTTCAGCAGCTGCTCGAAGTGACTGCTCAGCAAAGGCGATCCGATCCGCAAGAAGCGCTGCTTCTTGAATGAATAAGTCACGGGCTGCTGAGGTTTCTTTTTCTGATAAATTAAGCTGTGAATAGCTCGTTTTTAAGTAAGTTTTTGCCTCCGGGTAGCGAAGGGCAGCAATTAAATATTTGCTTACTTCAAGCCGCTCTAGGGCGATCTCAAACAAAGTTTCATCACCCTCCTCTGCATTGGCAAGACGGTAATCCCCTATTTTATCCAAAATAGTGAGTAGCTTTGTATCGATTCGATCCGCATAAGAAAGAAGAATATTTTGATAAATGCGAACCTGTTGATCAAACTCATCTCGATGAGATTTTTTAAAGCCGGGCTTCCATTGCTCAACCCAGTGCTCAGTAAGCTCAATAGCCTTCTTATTATCCTCAGAACGAAGTAAATAATCCAAATCAGCCAAATAAGTTCTTAAAATCTCAGGGTTTTTATCTCGAGATAATAAATATTGTCTCAAATACTCCTTTGTTAAATAAGCGGAACTTCCTTTGGGGACATTGTAAATTGAATAAAATTGAGATTCTAAAAGATTATTAAATAATGGATCCCCAGTTAAGATCTCTTTTAGATCATCTAATTCCGCCAGTAAACTTTCGGCTTTTTCAGAATCATTGTCTTTATGAACACCTCCTAAAAGATATTGAAATTTCAACTCAGCTAACTGAAGTCGTTCCATACGCTTCTGAGAAGGGATAAGAGCTAATTTTTCACGAAACTCATGATACCGACTTCTAACTTCATAAATACTTGTTGAATAAATAACATCATTGACACTCAATAAGCGAATGACATCGTTCTTCGCATTTCGCTGAACCCACTCCTCTTCAAAAATAGCAGGTGAAACAGGTCCCATTTTAAGTTCTTTTTTCATCTTAGTGTATTCCAAACGTGCGTATTCCGGAATAATTTGAGAATCAGCAAATACAATTTGATTTTTAAGAGGAATGACAAAGCGAGCCAACTCCTCACCGTCAGAGCCTTTTAAATTCAAATCCACGTTCCCAGTAATAGAAAAAACACGGTTGAGAGGCCGATTATAAGTGTAAGATCCAACAGAATGACTGAATTGAGCATCCCCCCTAGGGGTAGAAATAATAATCGGGTCAAAAGCATTTACCCAAACACTTCCTGATTCAAGCTGAAAAACAAAACGTGGGAAATGACGACTTAGAAAATGATTTTCTAAAAATCGAATCTCCGTATTCTGATCCAAACGAATCACATTATCCTCAATGCGAATTTCTGCAAAGCTCTGATCACCCGTTTTAATATAAGAGTTGGTCAAAAGGACCTGGTCAGGCTGAGCCGATAGATAAGTAGAATCGTAAGGTGTCTTTAGAGAAACCTCCTGCCCTTCTGAAAACACAATACGAGGGGCTACTTCTCGAAAAGGACCCACTGACTGCTGAACAACAGCAAGGCTAAACCAAGCTGCATTCACCAAGAGGAAAAGAAGGCTCAGAAACAATACCTTTTTTGAGAAGTGATAGAGAATACTCTGAGTCGAATTGTCGTTTTGATTTTCGTTTTCCAAAGGGTTTATTTCAAATTTATCTTATTATTATACCAAATTTACCCCTAAAAATCAATACTATATAAAGCAAGTTTCTTGACCCCCTCTAAATCTCCCCCTTAATTAAGGGGGAGCCGACCCCGAACACGGGGACGGAGGGGGTCAATGTCCTCTTGTCATTCCCGCGAAGGCGGGAATCTATAATTTGAATCAGATTCCCGCCTTCGCGGGAATGACAAATTAGTTGAACAAATTATTTATACATGAACAATTTTTGTATACAACAAAAACTGTAAACTAGAAACTACAAACTGCAAACTGTTTTTTAACTCTGAAACTGAGCCAATTTTTTCGCCTGATCTTCAATCGTTAATTTTTCAATAATATCCGTAATTTCACCATCCATAATTCCTGGTAAATTACTCCAACTTTGATGAATGCGATGATCGGTTACACGATCTTGTGGAAAATTGTAAGTTCGAATCTTTTCACTACGATCCCCAGATCCAACCATATCAGACCGCATATCCCCTCTTTCTTTGGCTAACCTCTCTTCTTCAAGTTGATACAAACGTGCTCGAAGAACCGACATAGCTTTTGTCTTATTTTTAAGCTGAGATTTTTCGTCCTGACAGGTCACCACCAAATTAGTTGGTGTGTGAGTGATGCGAACCGCACTATCCGTTGTATTCACGCTCTGACCACCATTTCCACTACTTCTGTATACATCAACACGCAAGTCCTCATCTCGAATTTCAATATCCACTTCTTCTGCCTCTGGCAAAACCGCCACGGTCACCGCCGACGTATGAATACGCCCCTGACTCTCAGTAGAAGGAATACGCTGAACCCGATGAGTACCACTTTCAAACTTCAACTTACTATAAGCTCCATGCCCATCGATTCTAAAAATAATTTCTTTAATTCCCCCACTGTCAGCTTCATTTTTATTAATCACTTCTGTTTTAAAATTCTGGTCCTCCGCATAACGCATATATGATCGGGAAAGCTCAGCTGCAAAAAGCGCCGCCTCTTCCCCGCCAGCCCCTGCCCGAATTTCTACAATCACACTTTTCTCATCATTCGAATCCTTTGGAAGTAAAGCAACCTTCAAATCCTCTTCCAACTGTTCTTTTTCTTCTTTAGCTCCAACCAAATCCTCCTTAGCCATTGCAATCATTTCTTCATCTTTTTCAGTACTCAAAAGCTCTTCAGATTCCTCAATAGTTTTTAAAGCTTTTTCGTAAGCATTAATTAGCTCAACAACAGGGCGAAGCTGAGCCCCCTTTTGACCCAATTTACGAAACAAATCCGGATTCGACGCATTATTCGGATCGGAAAGATCCTTATTCACCTGTTCATACTCCGCTTTGATTTGAAGTAGCTTATCGAGCATTTTTAAAAGACTATAACGAGACAACGTATAACTTATAACAGAAAAAAACCTCCCTCACAACGTCACGACATTATGGTGTCATTAAAACATAACCTTCATGGTATTGATTTTTAGAGAGAAATTTGGTATAATAATAGGATTTAAATAAAAACAAATGCCAGAAGAAAAAAACCAAGCAACAGAAATACAAGAAGACGCTTCCCATCCGGGAGCTCATCACAACAAGCTTCTCCTTACATGGAAAGCCCCTGAATTCATCAATCACCAGAGAAGTAATCGATGGTTTTGGATAGCAGGAATTCTTGTTCTTCTTCTTGTTCTATATGCGCTTTACACAAATTCTGCCACGATGGCGATCGTTTTTGTCGTTTTGGCTGGAGTGTACTACCTCACTCACAATCAGGAACCAAAAATAATCGATATCAAATTAACTGAATTGGGGATTTACGTGGATCAAAAATTCCATCCATACAATCAAATCAATTCTTTTTGGGTGGTTTACCATCCCCCATTCGTTCATACGTTGAATTTAAGATTGGGAAACAAGAGTTACACAAAGGTAGCGATACAGCTAGACAATCAAAACCCTGTTGAAGTACGAGAAACACTTGCAAAAGAAATCCCAGAAATTGAAGGTGAAGGAGAATCTTTAGGAGACATAATGACCCGATTACTACGACTATAATGCTTTTACATCTTTTCGATCATCGGGAGCACAAACCAACCTTCCTTTTTGCAAAGCAGGAAGGGGCTGAAACCGCGACCATTTTTGAAGGCAAAGAGGCAGAGAAGAAAGTCATGGAATCTTTTTTCAATGAAGAGGAGCTTAAAGAATTAACAAAAAAAAGCCCTGAAGAGGTAAGGCAATTTGTAGATGAGAAATTTGAAGAAAGATTCGGAAAAGAGTCTTACGAAAATGAGCTTGAACAGCATTTTAAGTCATACAGAGTAGCTCCAATGGTAAAAGAACGGCTAATGAAAGACTCAATGGCGCGATACGAAGCTAACTACCGAAGTACACTCGCCCGTTTCTATCGTCATACAGAAAGTAAAATCAGTCATTTTGAAGATTTAATGGAAGAAACTCGATCTTCCACACGAGATGAGCTTAGTAAATTAAGCCAAGCGATTGAAAACGTTCAAGCAGTCGAGTCATCCACTCCCGAATTAGAAAACGTAGTAAACCCTGTCGAAAAATTAACTTTTGGTGGAACTTGGGCTCATAAAATCCCACTTGTCGGACCTTTATTTGAACATACCGATATTCCGATTTTATCTCCAGTAATCACGCCAGCAGAGTACCGAGAATACCGAGAATTCCAAGGGGAAACCACGGGGCAATTCATTAGTTTTACAGAGGCACTCAGTGATCAATTTCTAAATCCAGATCTAATGGAGGATCATTTAACTAAAGATGAGCTAGATGAATACAAAACATTAGCTGGACACGACTGGTTCACTGACGGATTTAGTGATGGAATGGAGGATTACGTTGAAAAACAGCTTAAGGATATATTTGAAAATACAAAAGACGCTGACGAGCTTAAAAAACAACTCACCCTGTTAAGAGGCTATATTGTTGAAAGATACACGACCTATGCCAATGAAGATGGGTTAATTGATTTACATGAACTCAGAAGGCTCAATAGAGAAGCAAGTCGCTTTGTTGATTTAACAAGTGAACTAAATAAAACCGAAGACCCAGAAGAAATCATTCGATTGCTGGAAGCTAATCAATTTATGAAGCCCGAAGTATTAGAAAGAGCAACAGGAGTCATGCTCGACCAAATGCTGAAAGACTCAATCCGAAATGGAACCGAAACCCATTTAATTCAATTTGTTGAAGAGAAAACGGGCGAAAGTGATTTAAGCTTCCGCCAAGCAAGCAATAAGCTAGATGAATTAATGAAAGACCGCGTTGAAAGCGGTGCCGTTGCACTCACCGAGCTAATCACCGAACTGAATGAAGCTGTGAATGGAGAAAGGGTAGAGTTTCTGAAAATTCCTGAAACCGATTCAAAGGCAATGAAAGGGTTAGCACTCAAACAACGTGACTTAATTTTAAGTCGTCGGATTGAACCAAAGAACGTCGATGATCGGCTTGTGGCCGAATTCATGAGTACAGGGTTTCTCGGAAGAAAAACAATGCTCGATAATAAAACGGAAAGAGCTGCTCTCTTTCAGGCTATTCAAAGCATTAAAGAGCATTACCCAAGAATCTACAACGAGCGACACCAAAGTTCAATCTCTGAAACAACAGATATAAGATACAGTGATGACCCCTCTGATCCAAGTGGACACGACAAAATTGCACGACTACTAGCAATGACCGCCTTAGCTAAAGAGGCAGGATGGATTGTTGGGAATTTAAGCTCATCGGAGGATTTCAAAGAAGAAAACCTTTCAGTGCAATTAGAAGAGACTGAAATCGATGAAACTCCCCCAAAAATTTATTCAGAATTTCGAGATCGACTAAAAATGCATTCTACACGCTATCGAACTCAAGCTTCTCGATCGGGATTCAATGGACGGGACATAGCACTCAATGGCCTTAAGGTACTAGGCGGAATAACACTCTTAATTAATTACATGAATTTCCGAAAAGAGTATGGAACCATTGAGGGGGCAATCAAATTAACTACCAATCCATGGGCTGCCCTTGCAGCTGGAACCGTTTACGGCGCTCATAAAGTTCAAGATCGACCTGAAGTTGCAGGATACCTCTTTGAAAGCGAAGGAAGTCAAGAACGAATTGCAACCACATTAGGGCTCGACAGTCTTTCTAAGAAGATAGGAAGGCATCCTCTACTTTCTTTTATAGGAAATGCAAATGAATTCAAAGCAATGTCCTCTCTCATGAAAGATCCACAAGAAGGGGTGAATATTATTGGACAATTAAATAAAAAAGCAGTGGAAAGAGATGGGAAAAATCCCGTGATCACAAAAGATGACCTTAAGGAGGCGTTGAATACCGCAACTGGAAGTGATGCTGTATGGAGTCAGTTACCCAACTTCTCAAACGACCGAACTCGATACCTATTTTATTCAAAATTCCTAACCAAGGCCAGAAACGTCCGTCAGCTCAAGCACAACTGCGAAACCTGGATTTAATTCAATATTCTTAATCCTTAATCCTTAGTCCTTACCTAAATGATCAACGAAATTCCAAAACCACAAGAAGGTCAAGAAAATCTCTCCACGAGAGAAAGGCAAGGAATGGTAAAAAATCGAGTGAATCAACAGGGAGAAAAAATGACTCCCCGATTAGCTGGACAAAAAAGAGTACAACCAAACGAGCAACAAACAAACACTCCTTCCAATAAAGCTAAAAAAGGCATGGGCAAATGGGCCATTGCTGCCGTATCTGGCAGTGCTGCCGCCGGAGGACTTGTAACCTATTTAATAAGTTAAAAATATGAATCGCATCAAACAAACAATAAAAGGATTATTTTTAACCGCATTGATTGTGGGGGCCTTTGGTTTAAACTTAAACGCTCAGTGGTCAAGTGATGCAGGTAAAACTACAAGCGTAAGCACTCATATTGAAAACTTACTAACTACCAATACTTTTGCTGCAACGGCACAGGAAATACAAAGAGAAATGGACGAAATAAAAACAAGGGGAGAACAGGGAAATGCACGCGCGGGAGATGCGGAAAAGCTAGAGACACTAGGTCAAGACCTAGAGGCGGCAGAAGAGCTAGGTGATCAAGTAGAATACAAAATATCTGAAAAACTCAAAACAGCAATCTTAGGAGCCTCCGATCTTATTAATAAAGTTTTCGACCCCGCCATATTCACCATCACCAACTCTATAGGAGGTCTACTGGGGAACGACTATATTTTTGCGGGAGCTATGGGGAAAATGCTCCATGAAATATGGGTGGTAAGTCGAAATATCGTCAATATTGTATTCGTTCTCATCCTCTTATTTTTAGCCCTACGTCATATTTTTGGATCAGAAGAAAGCAGTGAATTAAAAAAAGCATTGCCCAAGTTTGTCATTATGCTGATCGCCATCAACTTTTCATGGCTAGGAGCACGATTAGTTCTAGATGCCGCCAATGTCGCCACCAATGTCGCCTTTGCAATTCCAGCGGGAACAAAGGGGATAGTGGAACTGGAAGCAGAAGAATGTAACCTTAATAACAACGGAGGGGCAGAAGGAAGCTGTGGGCTTGTTTCCCTATACAAACCCTTTGATGCAACTGACGACAGCAGTATCATAATAAAAACCGAAGAGGACAAGGAAGCAAAATGCAACCTAAAAGCTTTATACGACGACGCCTATGGAGTCGACGCAGATGGGGAAAAGATAGAAGGGTATACCCCCCCTGGCAAAGAGAATGCATATTATCAAACAACCACCTACTGCTGGGAAAACAGAAAACTTGATAAATTCAGTAAAAGCAATGCGGCTTATCATTTAACCTATAGCATGGCAAAGGTACAAAACTTGCCCAAAGCCACTGCAGTAGGAACCACGGCTGAAACCTTTGCCAAAATTGGGATTGGAACCTTGTTTTCGCTCTTCTTTCAAATTGTTTATTTAATTGCATTTGCATCTTTATTCATAGTCCTCATCTTCCGTGTAGCCGCCTTGTGGTTCATGGTAGCCTTTTCACCCTTTTTAGTTCTTCTGCTCTATCTATCGCAAGACAGTCAACTAAGTGGGATAGGGAAAAGTATTGAGAGTAAATTCAGCATTGCACAATTCGCCAATTGGGCATTCGCCCCTGCAAAAGTTGGCCTAGTGTGGTCAGTTGGATTTCTTATGATAACAACGGGGCAAATATCGACAAAAGAGGTTGCAGTAGCCCTAAATAAGACGGGGGATATCACCTCATACGGTTTTTCTGTCAGCTCTCTTTATATGGGAATGGAAAGCATTCAAGAGCTAATGTGGCTCTTAATGACCATTGGAATTATATGGGTAGGAACCTTTGCCGTATTCAGTGATCTTGCCGTGGTGAACACCATAACCGATAAGATAAAAAATTACGGAAATGACTTTGCGAAAGAGGTGGCAATGTCACCAACATGGGCACCAATCATGCCAATGATTGATCCAAAAACAGGAGGATTAAAACTTGGTTCTTACGGTAAAACAGCAGGTCCTGTTGGAATGCTTCAAAAAGCGAAAGCCTATCATACAGGTACAGACGATAGGAAATTCGAGAATGCCCACGAAAAACTCAAGACAGCAAAAGATCGAAACCCAAGTGACTTTGCTAAAATCAGTACTGGAAGTGATGAAGATAGATTTAAAGCCTTTAGTCGACTATCAGGATTAAGCGCTGCAGAAATCAGTAGTGATCCTAGAAAGGTAAAGAGCATGTTAAAAGATCTAGGAGTCGACGAGAGACACTCTCAGCGAATTATAGACCATGCTGACAAGAACAAAGGGAAACTTGATAGTCCAACTGACACAAAGGTGACAGCAGCGGCTTCGTTCTCTGGTACAGACATGAAAACTGCGGTTGCTAGCGCATTAAGTGGAGATCCAAGTTTGAAAAAAATGGCTGAAAAAGCAGGGGTAAGCCATGAACAAGTGGAGCAACATCTAAGTGCAAAAGATAGAGATTTCAAAAACCTATCAAGAAATGATGTTGAAGAAGCAATAAGACTTGGTGAGGAAGATGTTATTAAGGATAAAAAGAGGGGCGATGTTAGTGACGCACCAACAACAACATCAGATCCAGCAGCGGATGCAGCAGCGGCAAGGGCAGCAGCAGATGCAGCAGAAGGAAGAGCGCCAAGAGAAGGACAACCGCCACCGCAAGTGTAAGAAAAACTAGTAACACTATAAATTCCTAAAAACAAAACCCCCGATCCTCATTTGAGAATCGGGGGTTTTGATAAAATTGCATCGCAGGTTAGAAAACCTTCTCTGCAATTAAAAAATATCCAACACCCATGTCGGAACGAAAACTTTCCAGTCTACGAGACGACTACACCTTTTTATCCTCACCACTCGGTTCATCCGTAATCTTCGTTCCTACACGCCGATAGATCTCCCGTTCTACAAACTGACGCTCGCGAGAATACTTAAGACGTGAGAGCTGACGGAAGGCTTCAGCAGCCTCAACATCCCCTTTCGACGGATCGTAAACGGTCGACATAGAGAAAGCCCGTGAAGTAGCGTTATCGATGTTCAACTTAATATAAGCTTGGTAATTCGCAATATTCACCAAATCCTGTTCACTGAACACCGGTGCGAACTCTTTCGCCATATATTCCGCATCCTGAGCACCAATTTTAAAACACATCATTGAGCCCACATTACCGAATACGGCATCGCGAATGGTGGTGTCTTCATGAGTCCCCTTTCCACCTCCGCTCATTTTCGTGATCTGAGAAATATACTGATGTGCGATGGTTAAGCTTAATCGGTATTTTCGAGCTTCTGAAAGAATTGAAGCAAAGCTTTCCGTCACAAAATTCTGGAATTCATCCACGTACATATAAAAGTCCTTTCGCTCCTCCTCCGGCATATCCACACGGCTCATGGCAGACATCTGAAGCTTAGAGACCATAACCATACCCAGTAGCTGGGCGTTTAAGTCTCCCAACTTACCTTTCGAAAGATTACAAAGTAGTATCTTCCCGGAATCCATTACTTCGCGGAAGTCGAAACCAGATTTGGTTTGCCCAATAATATTACGAATTTGAGCATTGGTAATGAAAGGGCCAAACTTCGCACTAAAATACGGAATCATCTCCTGTTTTTCACGAGCGCCTGTCGAAGCCATTTCTTTTTCCCAGAACGATCTCACCACTGGATTTTTAACCTTGGCCACCTTATAGCGCTGCCAACTTTCATCGGTAAATAAACGAGGTAAGTCAATCAGCGTTGCACCCTCTTCGTCATCTTCCATAAGTGTTAAGCAACCATTGCGAAAGTAATGCTGAAGACGCGGACCCATAATCTCTTCACCAAATAATTTAATAAAAATCGCCAACGCCTCCTGAGACATAAACTCTTTCTCCTCTTTTGAATGAGCTTCAAGAATATTCAAGCCCATTGGTCGCTCTAAATCTCCTGGATCAAAAATAATAACGTCATCCGCACGGCTTCGCGGAATGAATGGCATAACCCCTTCTACTAAATCTCCATGAGGATCGATTAAACAAACTCCTTCTTTATCTGCCAAATCTTGATTAATCATTCCTTTTAGAATAGTAGATTTACCAGTACCCGACTTTCCAATAATGTAGAAATGACGACGACGATCATCTCGCTTCACATGAACCTTCTTGGATTCACCCCGATAACTATTATTTCCCAAAAATAGACCTTCTTTTGGTAAATTGTTTGGAGCAGGAGCGATTTTGAACTCCTGCCACTTAATCACCGGCGATCGGTTGTATTTAATATTTGGGAAATGAAAAACCGAAGCCACCTCTTCAGAACACAAAATCATTGCCCCTGGGTGGAATAAGCGCTGAAGCCATCCTTTTTTAATATCTCGCAATATAAAACCACGAAGCAAGGCCTTCATTGAAAAATATTTTGTTTTAGCAAAGCCATTATTATTGGGGGCGTGGTACTGAACAAAGGAACTCATCACATCCCCAACAATCTGCTTGCTTCGATAGCTGGTTTTCGCAGAAGTAACAATACGAATGATGGTTTCAAAACCAACTTTCACATTCTTGGTTTCCATTAACTTCACCTGCTCGTCCATTAAAGGAGTCGTGCGAGTAGTCGCGTTATCGGCCCCCATATTTTCAGTGAATTTTTCCTGATCCGCACCTTGAACCAAAATGCGAATTAAGGTTCCAATCCAAGCAAAAACGTTCATTTTAGAAAGAAAACTTTTTTCTTTCTTTCCTTGAAAAAGATCCCCTGCCTTCGTTCTTCCTTTTTCCTGCCAACCGTCCCCTACAGGACGAAGCATAACTTGAACCGCCACCCCTTCATCCACATCAATCTTAGAAAGCGCATTGGCGATATTATTAAAAGGGTCTGAACCAAGGAATTGATAAGTTCGAATGGGATACATATTAGGCTTTGCCAAACGCACGTACATTCCCGACGTCTTATAACCTTCACGAAAAATATTGTAATCCTCCACCTGCTCGATAAACACATCTGAGTAAAAAGCCGTCACTTGTTTTTCGAACAGCGACTTTAAGTTCCGCGGAACCACCAAGAAGAATCGAAGCAACCCATCAAGAACAACATATTCACAAGAAAAGAAGTCCTGACCAGTTAATTTATTGATCAAATCCCCACAATGCATCGCATGAAGCCCTTCATAAAGGTGGGTCATGACATCATTCACCTCTTTAAATGATTTTCCGGATGAATACTGCTCACTTTCCCGCTCACGATCCTCCTTAGAATCTTTAATGGGAACGGATACTTGTAGAAACACCATATTCAGTGACCGCTCCAAGTTTTTCTTAGCTCGAATTCGCCACGCAATCAAAAACCCAATCGCTGCCAAAACGCCGATAATGCCAAGTGTTTGTAAGAAAATCATTTTTTATTTTGAAGAGAGTGGACTCACAGTCAACAAACAGTATATACCACTCTAACTGACACTTACAATAAAAAATCCGAAATTCTAAACCCTAAATTCTAAAATTTTCGAGCTTCGAGCTTCGGATTTCGAGTTTAAAACATTTAGATATCTAACTCTTCCTCCAAATCCGCATCCTTCTTCTCTTTCACATCATCAACTTCCTCACCAAATTTTGGCAATGCCGCTTCAATCGCTCCCCAATCAGATTCTTCATTCATTGGAATAATAAGGGTGACCTCGTCCCCCACTTCCGCACGAAAGTAAGTGACTGATGCTAAAAGAACGCTATAAGCTTTGTCATTTGCTAAAACCTGATAACGACCATCATTATAAACCAAAGGACCAATAATGGTTTTCCGTTCAACAGGACCAATTTGTTTATAAAGGAACTTTCCTTCTTCAGTAACCGTTAATTTAAGAACATCTCCTGGAATCAATTTAGATTTACTGGCGTAATTAGCAGGAACAGGGTAAACACTTCCTTTTTTATCCACCATATTCTGACCATTAAACACACCCTCAATAACTTTTCCACCACTCTCACCTGGACTCTCTTTAGTAAAGGTAGCTGCCTTTTCTTTATAGGTACCCGTTTCGATACTTTCACCTTCATGAAGCCCCATAGAATCCGCCAAAAGCTGATTAGCAACCTTAAGAGCAGATTCTGCATTATCCATGAGTTCTTTTATGCGAACGAGTTTTTTTAAATCAGTCATTCTGTTTTTATTAATAATTATTTATCGTGATATTAACCATTCCGAGTTTCTCCTCGGAAACTTGAGCTAGGTTATGTTAGTTTAGTACTTGTTACGCAAATGTCAAGTAATTTTAATTTTTTAGTGATTTCTTCAGGACTTAGTAATCCTTCCTGCGCCCCAAAAAAATTCACTACACTATGTGCATTCACCGTACCAAACTTAAGTGCCTCTTTCAAGTCTTCACCTAGCGCAATGGCGCCTGTAAAGCCAGTCGAGAAGGCATCTCCCGCACCAAGGGTATCCACACGCTTATGAGTCACCACTGGGCAAAAGTAAAGTCGCTTTCGATCGCTCGCCTGTGCTCCATTACGTCCATCGGTAATCACCACATTTTTAACCTTAGTTCGATTAAAAAACTGATACATAATCTCGCCCACATCATCCGCATAGGGAGGAAGAAATGATTTTGAAATATGTACATGGCACTTGGGATCATCTTTCTTAATTCCTGCAGGCTGATAGGGCGTGCGGGCAAAAAGTGAAGCCTCTTCTTTATTAACAAAAAGAATTTCAGTGTGATCCAAAAGAGCTTTCCACTTTTTAATCCCCTGCTCCAATTGCTCCTTCCCAGGATTCCAAGCAAATTTGATATGAGGATTCTTTTTCAGGATTTTTAAAATCTCAGCTGGAATATGACTATCCATTTTTGCTAAATGATTGAGAAAAATCCAATCCGCATTCTCTATTTCTTCCAAAGGTAAGTCTTTAACATTTAAATACTGATTTGCCCCCGCATAAGCTAAAACCGTTCGATCCCCTTCAAAAGTATTTAAAATAGTAGAAAAAGCGGTTTTATCACGAGTTGTATTCCTTATATAACGAACATCCACATTCTCCCTCGCTAAATTGGCAATCACTTTATCACCGTAATCTGCTCCCACTTTAGCCACAGTACAAACATCAAAACCCATTCGAGAAAAGCCAACTCCTGTATTGGTAGCACCTCCTCCAAAGGTTTCACGAATCTCATCGATTTTCACCTTTCCTCCATAATCAAGACAAACAAAGCTTTTTGAACCCTCTTGATTTTTAAGACGCATGATTGAATGATCATGAGCCTTGATAAACATATCGAAGGTCGCCCCGCCAATGGTGAATATTTTTGTTTTATTTTTCATTTTCCTTCAAGTCCATTCTAACGTAAAAATTAAAAATTAAAAATTAAAAATTTACTCTGAAGAGCTAAGTGTTAAATCGTAGCTCCTAAAATTCAAAGACATTGCCCCCAATCCAAAAGCGACCACTGCAATCAAAAGAAAGGTGATCTGAATTCCATAAACATCAGCAATAACACCCATAAGAATAGGGCCAACAATGCGCCCCAAGCGCTCAATAAAATTATTAACCCCTGTTATTTCTCCATACATACGGCGTGGCGTTAAGCGAGTGATCGCTCCATTATAAGCAGGGCGGATAATAGCTATAGAAAGAGAAATTGAAGCCGCTAAAACCATAATCCAAGCCTCTTGGACAATAAAGAAAAGGGAGATAAAAGAAATAGCTCCAATAAAAAGCCCTGTTGCGATCACATTCATTTGACGCATACGATCGGTAAGCTCCGAAATAAACCAACTGAATACAAACGGCATGTACATCACAGCCATAAGCAAGGCAATAGAGGAATAGCTTAAGTTTATGCTCAAAGCAAAGAGAGGAATGAAAATAAATACGAACATTCTTAATGCTCCATCAAAAAAAGCTAAAATAAAGAAAAAAATCATCTTGGGGTTCAAATCCCGACAATCCTGAAAAATACTCAATACATCGTTTCGTCCATGAAAATAACGTTTAAAACCCCTGAAAAGAGATTTAATTCCTCTTTCGTGTAAACGCGGTAACACAAAGAAGCTCATCAAAATACCCGGCATTACAAAAAAGAACATATTGTTCAAATTATAATACGGAACCAAAAAGGCCGCTAAAAGCATTCCCACAATCCAGCCCAAATAATCCAAAGCAACGTAATAAGCAAAAGGACCTGACTTCCCTTTTCCATTATGCTTTCGAATATAAGCTTCCGTTCCTACCACCACAAAGGTTTGAGCGATTCCATTAAAGAAAAGAGCTAAAACTAAAAGGGGTAAGCTCTGAAAAGCACCCGCTACAAAGTAACCAATCGCCACGCAAAAGTATAAAAGCTCTCCATCTTTAATAATAGTCCCCTCTTTCATTTTATCTGTCAGACGCATGAGTGGAATAACGGCTAAAAGTGCACTAAAAGACATTACAGAAGTAAGCAATCCGACCATGGTGTAATGCTCGCTGAACTGCTGTAAATAAACAGACCAGTAAGGATCCACGAATCCCCATCCAAGACTTCGAAGAAAAATCACGAACACCACCAACTTAATACCAAGGGTAATAGAGAGATAGTCTTTCCTGAAAAGTTTAAGCGTTTTAGCGAACATGATTGCTTTTTATTGAGTGATGAAATTAATTAACGTTGTTTTTTTGAACAATTTTTCGCTTGTGATGATAGAGGAAGTACGCAAAAACAAATGAGAACAAAATAACCCAATTCGTCTCAGGGCCTGTTTTATCGGTGCTAGGCACACGACTCAATTGATCCCGATGAATATTTTGATCGAAAGACCCAGAACTAGGAGGATTCACCTGTCCACTGTCATAAGGGATTGGTGAAGGAGCAGAAGGACGGAATCCAGCACCAGAAGGCATTGCTAGAACTTCCTGAGAAAGAGGTGAAATTTGCTGACCATTAACATCCAGCGCTGCCACCGAAAAATAATAAGGAACATTGTTAATCAAATCATAAACGGTAGCCGATGTACGATTATCCGCCGTTACAATCGAATCATTGTACTGCATAGGAGCAAAGCCCATCGAAATACGATAGTAATAAGCCTGAACTCCTGGGAATTGAGGCCATGAAAGTGATACAGAGCTATCGAATGGAATGGCTTGAATCTGATTAACAGTTGAACCTGAAAAAGGATTGTTATAAGGATTGTTATTTGGATCAAATACAGGATTTTGATTTTGATTTGAATCAACAACAGGAACTTCAGGCTCTGGCTCAATATTACAAGTTAAACCAGACCACCCTTCATCACATTCACAAACTCCTTCGCTACAAACACCATAGTCTCCACATTGAATATTTTCACAAAGGTCAGGAGCAATCGGTGTTACAGCAATGGTCACACTCTTTTCTTCACTCTCCAATCCTTGGCTATCCACAGCGGTAACCGCAATAAAATACTGGGTTTCGTTGTTAAGACCACGAAGCTCCCAAGCAGGAGTATCATCTTGTGTATCCATTGTCTGATCCATACTCTCCATTTGAGCCCCATAATAAAGACGATAATGCTGAACCGGTCGTTCATGAGATTCAAGTGAAGTCCATTCCAACTGAACGAAAGAATCACCAACAATACCTTCAAGACCTTCTACCTGAGGAGGGCTATTGGGCTTGGGTGTCAAAACTTCAATAATTCCTTTGTTGGTAAATTCACCGCGATTCGAAAGAGAATCAAGTAAAATCACATCCACAGGAAATTGACCATCTTGAACGGGTGAAACTACGGTCACTTCATAGGTTCCAGGATCGGTTTCATTCATAAACTCTTCAACGCCTTGAACACGAACTTTTGCCTCTTCAAGGCCTGGTTCAGAAGTTAAAGAAATAGAAACTTGAGTGCCAGGAACCACAGGTCCATCGACGTCCATTTCAAATGAATTCAAAACGGGTGGAAGTGTATCAATAGTAACTGTAATTGCTTTAGAAACTTCGCTATTTTCAGTCATCACATAAAACACATGAACACTGCTTTCAAGATTCTGAACCTCAAAGCTGAAAAACCCGTCTGCATCCGTTTCTGTATCTCCAATCTTCACATCGTTATCAAAAACCTTAAGGTTAATGTTCTCATTCCCCTGCCCTGTTAAAATAACCAAATTACTTCCCAGTTCCGATCCATCTCCAGGAGATTTAATCATAATATCATCAGAAGTTGGCGATTGAACAACAGACTGTTCTGGAACCACTTCAATAGAATATTCACCAGCAATCTTAAAGCTGCTTTTATCAAAAATTTGAACCACCTGATTACCAAGCTTTGTGAATTCCAAAGAGAGATCAAAAGTAAATTTACCCTGATCAGAAGCTTTAAAAGTATATTCACCATTACTCGGTAAAATTGCATTGTCATCTTCAGGAACTGAAATAAGAATCGTTCCCGTATAGTTTTTAGCGGTATTATTATCGTTATCTTGAGCCACTACGGTCATTGAAAGCTGTTCACCCACCTTAACTGTAGAAGGAAGTCCCTGGATAGAAAAATGATCCACAGGGCCAGGTAAAACATCACCATCTCCTCCAATGTCTGCTTTCAAAAGATCGATAAATGAATTATTGGAAACCTTTGGAGCAACGGGGGTAAAAAACACAACCTCCTCTCGATCGCTCAAAACCTGATTCATCGTCACATCCATCGCCGTAAAAACCGAAACTCCAGGAAAATTTGAAGTGACTTTAAAATTCGTTCGTCCATTCTGATCCGTCACCCCTTCCTGTAAAACTTCAATACTGTCTTCTGGGCGACTGGAAATCAATTTAACTAAATGATCTTTAATTGGATTACGGTACTGATCGTAAAGCGTTACCACCAAAAAGGTTACATCACTACCAGCCTCTACCATCTGTACAGTGCTTCGAAGTGAAGACTGGGAAGCAGAAACAGAATCTGGATAAACCGTGAAAATTGACTGAGGAGAAGAATTATCCGAACCTGGATAAACCACCGCTGACCTATAAGATCCCGCAATCTTAGTCTGATGACCAAAGAAATCAGTTTTAGCTACCCCATCCATATCCGCCTGAGCAGGAATTTGAATCACAGCACCATCGGGTTTCTCCACCACAAATCGCACATCCTGATAAGGATCCACGAGCGACGTACGAAGCGCAGACGGGTAGCCTGCAACGGTATCAGTCGCATACACCTGAACTGGTAGAAAATCAGCCGAAACAGTTGGCATAAAAATCGCTAAAGCGATCATGGAAATAAAAAAGTTTTTTAATGTTTGGAATTTCACGGGTTTATTTGGTTTAATTTGTTTTTATTTAAATCTTTATATTATACCAAATTTCTCTCTAAACATCAATCATATATAGGGGTATAAAACAAGATAAGTCAAATACGTCAATATCTTTTGGATTCGTAAAAAAACCCAAATTCCCGCATCACAGGTTGGAAAACCTACTCTGCGGATCATCCGACTTGGAATGTAGGTTTTCTAACCTGCGTTTCAAGTCAAGTTTCCAGCCTGCGTTTTAAGCCCCTCTCTCCATACACAAAACCCTCGCATTCCCGCTCATATTTTCCACGTATTTCAACCGATAATCAGGTAAATGGGGTTTTAAAATTGCAATCTGTTCCTCAAAAAGCTCAAAAAAGATCACCCGTGGCTTTATCTCCTTAAGTTGCTCCGTCAATTTTCGATAAACATCCGCCCCATCATCACCTCCATATAAAGAAATGGAAGGTTCATAAGCCAATTCTGGACTCACTTGAAAATTAACGGGAATGTAAGGAAGGTTAGCCGTCACAATCAAATTTTTTCCTTTAATTTTCCCCAAATCAACCCCTTCGAGTAAATCAGATTTCACTAATTGAATTCGTCGCATCAATCCATGCTTTTTCACATTCTTTCGAGCAATAGAAAGGGCTTTAGAAGAAATATCAGTCGCCATCGCTTTCAAACCCTCCACATTCTTACAAACCGCAATCGGAATGCAACCACTCCCCGTCCCAATATCCAACAACATGAAATCTCGAAATCCGAAATTCGAAATTCGAATATTTTTTGAGGGTGTATCTGATTTACTGCATCGTTTTTCGTGCTTCGAATTTCGTGCTTCAGATTTAAAATACGAGATGACGCAGCCAACGAGTATTTCCGTATCCGGCCGCGGAACCAGTACATGCCGATTCACCGCTAGATCCAAACAAAAAAACTCTTTATGACCCACTAAATAAGCCACTGGCTCCCCTTTTTTACGTCGTTCAATCAATCGTTTGTATCGCCATAAGCTCCAAAAACCCACCTCTGAATCATTATGAGAAAGTAAGAATGTTGTCGGTTTTTTCAACACATGAGCCAGTACGACCTCTGCGTCCAAACGAGCACTGTCGGATGTCAGTAAAAGCGTCTCATGTCCCCATTTTAAAACATCTTTAATAAGCATGCTGTCAGTATATCTCTACAGCCTACAAGCTACAACTTAAACTTAAGCAACCCCAGAAACATGAGCACGCACTTGTTCAACGTGATCCATTAATATAGCCAAAAGAGAAATATCAAGCTGATCAGAATCCTCAACAGCTTGCTCAAGGACTTGAGAAGTTTCTTCTCTCAATCGCTGTAAATACAAATCAAGAGCCCCCTCATGCTCTTCAGTTAAAATCCCAGAAAATTCAACAATAGAATCACGCACTGAATCACTAAGCAGATCCTTGCGCTCATCCAAAATTTGAATAACTTCTGATTTTAATTGATTGGCGTTTTTTGCTGGCATAATTAAATTTTAATGAATGCTTTTTAATTATTGGAAAATAAAACCTCTTCAGCTCTTTCACGAACCTGACGAATCAATTTTCTTGGCTTTCGGTTTAAAAAATGAAGACAAGCCTGTTGCTCATCTGTGAGGTCATTCATACTCACAATATCAAGTGTCATTAAATAATTAGTAGCGTTTTTAAATTCATAAAGTAGCTTTTCCATCATATCCTCATCTAAATTCATTAAAATCTCTTTAAATTTAATATCTGTAGAAGGATCCTGGTGAGGAGTGATAGATTCAAGAACTTCCAAAAAAGTCTCTCGAACGGATGGGTTTTCTGAAGGAGTGTTAGGCATGTCAAAAAAATAAATGATAATTACTATAATATAGTAACAGCTTAGAGTGAATATGTCAAACAATAAAAGGGTCAAAAAGCCAGTTAATAAAAGTAAAACTAAGGCCTACAAACTATTTAACATTGCGCGAGTTTTAGGGCCAACACGCCCAGCGCCCACACTATTTGTATTCGACACAATCCCCTGCTCTATTTGAAGCTTAACTAAAGCTTGCTGGGTTTGATTGCCGAAATAACCCGTTTTAAGAGAACTGGAAAGGTGCCCCTTATCAATCAAAATCTGTTGCAAAGCAAATATATCTTTACCTTTATTATTCAAACTTAAATCAATTAAAAAAGCTTTTCCTTTCACCTGCCCTTGAGCAAGAACCGGATCGAAATAGAGCGGCTTCTTTTGGTGCACTGTTTTTAACTCAAGTTGATTAAGGGTTGGCAAAGCCACCTTAGCCGGCACCCACACCTGCATTTCAGCAGGATAATAAGCTAATCGGCGCATCTTCTCATTCACCGCTGAAACCAAAGCTTCGTGAGTCTTTTTACCAAAGTAACCCGCTCCTGTATCCCAATCATTCTGAACCACTCCGTGATCTCGTTGGAATTCGAAAACCGCAGCAATCGTATCGACATTATAATGACCGCTCAAATCCCCATGATAATAACCAAGCTCCCATAGCATCTGTTGAACGCGATAAACTTCTTTACCTTCTGCATTCTTCCCAAGCCCTGCTGTGATCGACTTTACATTACTACGAAGACGTTCTTGTTCTTTAACAATATGAGAGTTGAAGTTTTCCGATTTAGACTTAAGCGCTGCACGAGTTTTAGGGCCAAAATTACCCGCTCCCACCGCAGTAGGGTCAGGAATAACCCCTTCGTCCAATTGAAAGGTTAAAACCGCCTCTTGGGTTTCGTTTGTATACACTCCATTTACCTCTCCGTGGTAATAACCAAATAGAGCTAAAGCTTCTTGAAGCTCACGAATACTGGTTTTTGGAGACGTTTGAGTAATCGGTTGAACAAACGCTTGCGGGTTGATCAGTGTTTTAGATTTTAAACGATTCAAAGTACCAGACGGCAACTGAGAACTCACCCAGCCAAATGAAAGGCCTGGCTGAACTTGCTGAGCCTGCCAAAATACCTCCCCTTCCACCAAACGCATTCCCCAGTTAAGTGCTCGGGAAAGCCCATCTTCACCATACCCCATCCATACATCAATACGATCGTAATTCAAACGAGCCTTAATCGCTCCACCGCGGTCATGAACCTCTCCAACACCCAAACCAGGAATGCTGATTCGTGTCCCGAAAGGATACGTTCGCGGAGCCGCCAAAAGACCAGTATAAACTTCTGTTCCATCTGCTCCATTCGTCCCACGTCCATTCAAGCGAATATCCGCCTCATAACTACCGCGCATATAAAAACTCTGATTCGGTAATGGCGAGTAATAAGCCGACACCATCAGCATTCGTTTTTCACCAGGAACCTGAGCTTTCACAGCAGGAACTAGAGTGAATAACTGAATCAAAACAACAGCCAGTGCTAAAATTTTGTTTTTTATTTTCATAAGATCTCTAAAGAAATCCTATTATTTTAGCAGATTTAAGCCATTTTTTCAACTGGGTAGGGTTGCGGAAAGCAGAAAGTATTTTATAAAATTTTCAAATTCTTAAATATCTTCACACTCAAGCTCTAACTCTTCATCTTCATCAATCTGATTATAACAACCAAAGCATGTCCTCGTTTTGGTCGCTGTGTTCTGAATATAGTCGTAATCGTAATACGTATACCCAACACATCCAGCATCTCCAAAAACAGCCGTCACCGGAACAATGGAGCCACTACGTTTACCAAACTCACTAAACTGAGCATTGCAAGTATCAAGATCTACACCATTGTAACTAGACTCTTCTAAAAAATCATTTTCAATGTCATAACGAACCAAGTTCCCCAAACGACAATAGGCGTCGCTAATGGTTGCAATTACCAAAGAAGCATCCGCAGAATAACAAAGTTCCGAAACACCCTTCGTCAACCCCTCCGCAATCTCAGGTTCAAATTTCTTTTCATCCGAAAAATTAAAATCATAAACTGCCGTTAAAAAACCATCAAACCATTCAGAATCCTCATAATCCACTGCTTTTCCACATCCATCAAAGCGAGCTTCTTTGTAATTCGCTGGAGGCAACCTCTTAACAATAACCTTCGTCACCTCTTCAACAGGTGGCGGAGTGTCACCAGGTTCCATTTTCGGCTCTTCTTCAGGAATCATCTCTCCATGTTTTTCAGGGGCTAATGGTAACTCAGACACTTCCTTAGAAGGCGATGAGATCTGTTGCTGACAGCCCATTAAAAACAAAGTAGTAGCTAAGCTAACAATAAATAAAATTTTACCCATAATTCTCAATTTAAAAAATAGGGAAAATAACTTTAGTATGTTTTAAATCTTATGTCAAATTTTCAAAATCCTCAATTCCTTCGAAACCGCTCCCGTCAAAACCTCCACCTTTCCTTTCTCGTTCACATAAACCATATCCTCAATACGAACCCCACCTAAGTGATCCAAGTAGATCCCCGGCTCAATGGTAAACAGCATCCCAGGCTGAATAATGGTTTTTGATCGCTCTGTTACATTCGGGTCTTCATGAACCTCTAAACCCACTCCATGACCAGTAGAATGCCCGAATCGATCCGCGTAGCCCGCTTTCTCAATCACCAATCGTGCCGCTCGATCGACAGTACTAAATTTAACACCCAATTTAATCGCCTCAATGGCCGCTTGATTAGCTTCCAAAACAGCTGTATAAATTTTTTGTTCAACAGCGGTGGGCTTCTTGGTATAAAACACTCGCGTCATATCCGTCATATATCGCTGATAACGAATCCCAAAATCAATCAAAACGTTCTCCCCTTTTTTCAACTTATTCGGCTCCTTCTGATGATGAACGTCCGCCGTATTTTTTCCAAAACTGATAATGGGAGTGAAAGAAAACTTATCCGCTCCAAGTTTTCTACAAATAGAAAATAAATTCCATTCCATTTCGTCCTCAGATTGTCCGATTTTGATGGTTTTAACAAACTGTTCAAAAGCTTTATTAGCAATATTCACTGCCTTTCGAATCACTTTGATCTCATCCTTGCCTTTAATCATCCGCATTTGCTCCACCAAACCCGAAACGGGTTTCAATCGAACTCCATCTAAGGCCTTTTTGTAATCCAAAAAACGAGCATGAGTCATATGCTCATCTTCAATGCCCAAATTTTTAAAGCGTCCCAAAAGTTTTTTAAGCCCCCCCTTCTGATCATAGACCTCAATTTTTTTTGGAATTTGTTTTTTAGCCGAACGAAGATAGCGAAAATCCGTGATCAGCACCGCTTTTTTAGGGGTGATTAAAAGCCGCCCATTCGTTCCTGCAAAACCACACAGATAATAAATATTCTGTGGTTTTGAGATCAAAACTGCACTCAATTTATTGGTTCGAAGCTGTGTTTGAATGACTTGAATTCTTTTCATTTTTTAAGGGTTCCAAATTAGGTAAATTTTATCACACATCTCCCAAAAATCACACAAATCCCCTATCTCCCAAAAATAGTTTCACACAAAGGTCATTTTTCGGTAAACTAAAAGTCGTCTGTTTAACCAAAAACCACCATGCCCAACCGAGATCTCATTCGACAAAACCTTTACAACACCCTGAGCGAGACGGATTTTGAACGACTCGCCAAAGTTTATACGGGGAAAGTAAGGGATATTTACGAAATCGCTGGTAAAAAAATATTCATCACCACCGATCGGCAATCCGCCTTCGACCGTATTCTTGCCTCGGTTCCATTTAAAGGAGCGGTTTTAAATCAATTCAGTCAATTCTGGTTCGAAAAAACTAAAGATCTTGTTCCAAATCACATGATCGCCGTTCCAGATCCAAATGTAATGATTGTTCGTCCTGTTAGAATCTTCCCAATCGAAGTCGTGGTACGCGGATACATCACCGGTTCAACCGACACCTCTGCATGGATAAATTACGAAAAAGGAGAGCGTCTTTTCTGCGGTGTTCAGCTCCCAGAAGGGTTAAAAAAGAATCAGAAATTTAATGAGCCAATTCTAACTCCAACCACCAAAGCAGAAGATCACGATGAAAAAATCTCACGAGAAGAGATCATCGCTCAAGGACTCGTTTCCGAAGAAAAATGGAATAAGATTGAAGAATATGCCATGGCCGTTTTCAAAAGAGGTCAAGAAATCGCCGCCGAGAAAGGCTTTATTCTTGTTGACACTAAATATGAGTTTGGTGAAGATGAGGAAGGAAACATACTATTGGCCGATGAAGTCCACACACCCGACAGCTCACGTTATTGGGTAGCCAGTACTTACGAAGAACGCTTCAGTACAGATCAAGAGCCTGAGAACTTCGATAAAGAGTTCCTACGTTTATGGTTCAAAGAAAATTGTGACCCTTATAACGACGAAACACTTCCAGCTGCCCCCGAAGACTTAGTAGAAGAACTTGCCTTCCGATATATCGAAATTTACGAAAAGCTCACCGGTCAAACTTTTGAATACAACGCTGAGGTACCCATTGCCGAACGCATCCAAGACAATCTCGATACCTACATCAGCTCTCTATAAAACCGAATAGTGGACCGAATAGTGGACCAAATTGTTGTATGGCAAACCACTATACGGTGCACAATACGGCCCACAAGCCGAAATATATAATTCATAATTCATAATTAAATATGCTAGTACCTATTCTAATGGGATCAAAATCCGACGAAGAGCACGCTCGCAAAATAGCGGGACATTTAGGTAAATTCGGTGTCAAAGCAGAACTTTACGTCGCTTCTGCCCACAAAGTACCTGAACTGGTTTTAGATATTGTGAATGACTTCAATAAATCCAGTGAAGAAATCTGCTACATCACGATCGCCGGACGATCTAATGGCCTTTCCGGAGTCGTTTCTGCTAGTGCTATCCATCCTGTCATCGCCTGCCCACCTTTTAGTGATAAAGCGGATTATCTAGCCAACATTCATTCCTCCACCATGATGCCAAGCGACACGCCAGCAATGGTTGTGGTCGACCCACAAAACGCCGCCATGGCTGCCATCCGAATTCTCGCTCTTACCGACAAAAAGCTACGAAAACAAGTCGTGCAGCATATCAGCGAAATTAAGGAAAGCTTTTAAAATTTAGGAATTTGCATTTTTGATTTTGCAATCAATTTAGCATTTTCAAACTTAACAATTAAATGAGGAAATCTTGAAATGAAAAATTAAATACCAAATGCAAATTCCAAAATACAAAATAAATCGTATTATTAAATAAAGTAAAACAAGTATGATTACATCTCTATCACCCCTAGATGGTCGTTACGCCAGTAAAGTCAGTGAACTCAATGAATACTTCTCCGAATACGGACTCATTAAACATCGCCTGATTGTTGAAATTAGTTTTTTTATGATGCTTTCCTCTGAACCAGGAATCAAAGAGCTCCCTCCTTTTTCAGATAAAGAGCTTAAGATTCTTGAAAATTTGATAAAAAACTTTGATGAAAAAGAAGCGGAAGCAGTGAAAAAGATCGAAAGAGTTACCAATCACGATGTAAAAGCGGTGGAATACTATATTAAAAAGAAACTTGAAAAAACCACGCTTAAAAAGCATTTGGAATTCATTCATTTCGCCTGCACTTCCGAGGACATCAACAATCTCTCAATCGCACTCATGATTCAAGGAGCGGGAAATAATGTACTTTTACCAACCATGAAAGAGTTGAACAAAAAAGTTGTACAACTTGCAAAGAAATGGCAAAAGGTTCCCATGCTCAGCCTCACTCACGGACAACCCGCCTCCCCCACCACCGTAGGCAAAGAGTTTCTGGTTTTCGCTAAACGACTAGAACGGCAGATGAAAGCATTGGATAAACAAGAAACATTGGGGAAAATCAACGGAGCAACAGGAAATTTCAACGCTCATTTATCCGCTTATCCAAAGGTAAATTGGGAAAGGTTGAGCAAAAATTTTGTTCAGAAACTCGGCTTAACTTGGAACAGTCACACTACTCAAATTGAATCACATGATTTCCAATCTGAAATTTATGACACAATGGCCCGATTCAACACCATTCTAATCGATCTAAACCGCGACGTTTGGACATACATCAGCCGTGGAGCTTTCAAACAAAGCGTCGTTGCGGGAGAAGTGGGATCTTCAACCATGCCCCACAAAGTAAACCCAATCGACTTTGAAAACTCTGAAGGGAATCTAGGGCTCGCCAATGCACTCCTTCGACATCTATCCGAAAAACTACCGATCAGCCGAATGCAAAGAGACCTAACCGACAGCACTGTTCAGAGAAATATTGGAACCGCTTGGGGTTATAGTATTTTGGCTTATAAAAGCGCATTAAAAGGGTTAAGTAAGCTAGAGCTGAACAAAAAAGTTGTACAAGAAGAGCTGGATAAAAACTGGGCACTGCTCGCTGAACCCATTCAAACGGTTATGCGAAAACACGCCGTTCCCAAGGCCTACGAGAAGCTTAAAGAACTCACTCGTGGAAAAGAGGTGAACAAAAAAGTTGTACAAGAATTCGTTTCAAGCCTAAAGATTCCAAAAGAAGATAAAGAAAGGCTACTAAAGCTCTCCCCTTCTACTTATATTGGGATTGCAGATAAGCTTTAACTTATTATTTTATGAAAAAGATTTTTTTATTTTTAGGCGGTCTTGTTTTAGGCGGTCTTTTGGTTGGACTTTATTTTAATAACACTCAGCAAATAAAAGAAAAAAGGACAGAAAAACCAACGCTTGAAGTGGAAAAAGAAGTTGTAAATAAGTCAGTTTCTAAAGCAAATATACAGATTGAATACAAGACAGAAACCTCTCCAGACGGACTATATTCTGTAACCATAGCTGATGCAGGATGCTGTAGTAGCGAACAACAAGAGAAAGAATTCATAAGAGTAATCCATAATGAAACAGGTGAAGAAAGGCTTAAATTAACAATAAATGAGATTGAGGGCATATCCACAAATGAAAACATCATTAGCTGGTCAGTAAATGAAAAAACTTTATGGATTCAAGTAAACAGCATTTATACAATTCTTGCTTTTTATAAAATTGACCTAGAAACATGGGGGCTAGAAAAATATGATTTTAAAATACCAATATCAAGCGAAGCTAAATTCAATCCGCACAACGGGATAGTCCTTTATGAAGATAGGCCAATGTGGCAAGACCCCCCACCACAAGAAGAAATTGATAACTCTTCATGTAAAATGGCTACTTATAATCTTCGTACAAAAGAAGTAAAGGTTTTAGAGGAGGTAAAACCAGCAACTGCAATTAATTGCTTTAATTATGAATGGGATACAAGTTCAAAAAATATACTAAGATTCAGTCGCCCAAACGAAAAACTAAAGGATTATATCTTTAATGACTCAGAATAGTTAAAAAAATGAAATTAATCGATTAAAAATATGAAAGAATCTCTCATCAAAGCCGGGAAATATCAGCACTACAAAGGAAACTTCTATAAAGTAATCGGAGTTGCCAAGCATTCTGAAAATCAGGAAAATATGGTGGTGTATAAATCACTAGACGATGATCATCAACTCTGGGTTCGCTCTTATGATGAGTTCATAGAAAAAGTAAGCAAAGAAGGAGAACCTCCAATTCCTCGTTTTAGATTCATTGGATAAGAATAATCCAAGTTGCTGCCAGATTACTATCAAATTGCCAGCCATTTGAAAGCAATTTGAAGGCTATTTGAAAACCACTTGAACTATTTGAAATTTAAATAATATGAATAATAGATCTGCCCTAACAGCCGCAGGCCATCAATTTCGGGAACACAAAATGAGTCGTCGTGTAAAAAACATGATTGTTTCTCCAATCAAAGAAATGATGATGTTGGCTGCTCAACTTGAAAACCCGTTTTTACTGGCTCAAGGAATCCCCGCAGAAGATACGCCCGATCATATCAAGCAAGCCATTATCGAAGCCATTCAAGGTCCTCAAGCCTCCAAATATTCGATGTTATCGGGAATGAAAGAATGTCGAGAAGCCGTCGCTAAGCGATACAAAAGGTATTACAACGTTGATGTTGATTCTGATTCCGAAATTGGAATCACTGCGGGTGGGATGGAAGCGTGCATGATCACCTGTATGGCCACGATCGACCCAAGCGATGAAGTGATACTGACCGCTCCTTGCTTCTCTTCACACATCGAACAGATTCTCGCCTGCGAAGGAATACCAGTCCTCGTGCAAACCAATGAAAAAGAAGGATGGATTTTGGATGTAGAAGCGATTCGAAAGGCAATCAATCCAAAAACCAAAGCCATTTACGTCACCAACCCAAGTAATCCAACAGGCGCCGTATTCCCAGAGAATCAGGTGCGCGAATTGGCAAAAATCGCTTTGGAAAACGATCTGTTTATTTTTGCCGATGAAACGTACGACTTTTTAACATATAATAACAAACCATTCTTCAGCTTCTGTCAGATCCCAGAACTCAAAAATAATTTGATTCTAATCGGCAGTAGCTCCAAAGAGCATCGAATGACTGGCTACCGCCTTGGATGGGTAATTGCTCCGAATGATATTTTAAATCAGCTCTTCAAACTTCACGACGCTACCACAGTATGCGCTTGCGTGGTCTCGCAATTCGGATTCATTGCCGCCATCAACGGCCCACAAGATTCTGTAAAAGAGCTAAAAAAAGGAATGCAGGAACGTCGAGATCTGATCTGCGACCGCCTCGATAAAGTACCTCACCTATTTAGATATTATAAAAAACCAGAAGGCGCTTACTACATTCTACCGGAAATCGTATTCCCTCACGAAAGTTCCATTCAGGTCGCCATGGATATACAAGCCGCCACCAGCGTCGTCACCGTTCCAGGAATCGCATTCGGCCCTGCCAGCGAAGGTCATATACGCTTCTCATTCGGCGGTGGAGCAAGTCGCGGACCAAAGGGAAAGGAACTAATCAACGAAGCCTTCGACCGACTGGAAGAATGGGGTAAGCAATTTAAAAATTCTTAATTCTTAATTCTTAATTCTTAATTCTTATAAAATGATTATCGGACTCACTGGCCCAATGGCCTCCGGCAAAACCACTATTGTTGAAGCGCTTAAGAAAGAGGGCTTTGAACACATAACTCTATCCGATGCAATCCGCGAAGAAGCAACTAAACGAGGTGTTCCTGAAGAAAGAGAACATTTAATGGAAGTCGGACAATCCCTTCGGGAAGAGTTTGGCGCAGGAGTCCTTGCGATACGTGCCATTGAAAAAACGAAAGAAAGTCCAGATAAAAAATGGCTTATTGATGGCATACGAAACCCCGCTGAAATCGATGAATTACGAAAAATTCCAGGATCCATTGTTATCGCGAATACCGCTCCAGAAAAAATGATTATCGAAAGAATCCTCTCTCGAAAACGATCCGATGATACCCTGGAAGAAGAAGCGATTCGCCACAAACTTCGTCGTGAATGGGGTGAAGGTGAACCCGAAGACGGACAGCAAGTGGGAAAATGTGTCGCAATGGCAGATTATGTGTTTGAAAACATCGTCCCAATCGAGAAAGTTGAAGAAGAATTCATGAAGCTGTATAATCAAATAACCAATCAATAAAAATCTCATATTGCTTTCAAATAGCCTTCAAATTGCTAGCGATCTGAGAGCAATTTGATAGCCATCTGGAATTTAAATAAATAAATTATGAATGATTACCCTCATCCACGCCCATCCAAAGATCAGTACTACCTCGATTTAGCTAAAAGCGTTTGTAAACGTTCTACTTGTACGAAGGTAGAAATCGGAGCCGTGGTCATACGCGAAGATCAAGTGGTTGCCACCGGTTATTGCGGTGCCCCTCGAGGAACCAAGAGTTCTCAGGAGCACAACTTTTGCTTACGAAAACAACTTGGAATTCCCTCAGGTCAACGTTACGAAATCTGTCGATCGGTTCACGCCGAACAAAACGCCATCATCAACGCCGCTCGCTCAGGAACCGCATTACTTGGAGGTGATATGTATATTTACGGAAAAATTGAAGGAGATGACAGCACGGAGGTTTTAGATGCCTTTCCTTGTTTCATTTGTAAAAAAATGCTGATCAATTGCGGTCTCAAACGCGTGATCTGTAGCTTAAAAGAAGGGGGATATAAAATTTTTGAAGTGGATCAATGGGTGGAAGATTGGCGTAAAGGAGATATTATCGACGATAAATTTCAATATGGAATAGACGCCGAAACCGGAAAACCAGCAATAAACGATCAACCAATTAAAATTTCTGCTACCATTAAAGAAAAAATTGCCAAAGAGAAAGAATCAGCCTAAAATCACCAAGTAAAAGCATCTGAATCCTGCTATCACGGGATAAGCTGATTGAAGAACGTCGATTCAAACCACTATTCGGCCCACGATACGGCCCACCATTCGATTAGTAGACCAATCCGGAGACCTCACTCCGTCATCAAATTAAATTAAGTATTAGCCTAGGTGGTAACTTTTCTCACTTTGCTCACCAAATGACGATTGTCATTCCGAGCAAAGCCGAGGAACCGAGGCACTCATTGTTATTATTGAGTGTTTTAATTTGTAATTTGCAATTAATCATGTTTCAGCCCGTAGACCCAAAACAATCCTTTCCAAAAATGGAAGAAGCACTACTGAAATATTGGAAAGCTGAAAAAACATTTGAAAAATCAGTCACCAAAGGAAAAAAGGACTATGTTTTTTACGATGGACCTCCATTTGCCACCGGACTTCCTCACTACGGACACTTGCTCGCAGGAACTTTAAAGGACGTCATGCCACGATACTTCACCATGCAAGGATACCGAGTGGATCGAAAATGGGGATGGGACTGCCATGGATTACCTGTAGAAAATGAAGTGGAAAAAGAGCTAAAGTTAGGAAGTAAAACCGATATTGAAGAATATGGTATAGATAAATTCAACGAATACTGCCGAAAGATCGTTTTGAAATACGCCGATGAATGGAAAGGAACCGTGGAGCGTATGGGTCGATGGGTCGATATGGAAAACGACTACAAAACTATGGACCCAGAATATATGGAAAGTATTTGGTGGGTATTTAAAAGCTTATGGGATAAAAAATTGATTTACGAAGGGAATAAAGTGGTTCCTTACTGCATTCGCTGTGCCACTCCCCTTTCCAACTTTGAAACCAATCAGGGATACAAAGACAAGCAAGACCCCGCATTAACGGTTAAATTTGAACTCGTAAATGAACCAGGAACCTATTTACTCGCTTGGACAACGACTCCTTGGACACTTCCAAGTAATTTAGCCGTTGCGATGGGACCAGAACTTACCTATGCAAAAATCAAAGATTCAAATGGTGAAAAGTATATTATTGCACTCGATCGCATCCCGAATTACTACAAAAGCCCAGACGATTACGAAGTACTGGAAGAGTTTTTAGGCAAAACCTTAGAGGGGGAAAAATACACTCCGCTCCTCCCCTACTACGCCGATAAACCCGAAGAAAAAGTATTCACGGTAACCATGGGTAATTTTGTAACCCTTGAAAGTGGAACCGGCCTCGTTCACATGGCACCCTTTGGTGAAGATGATATGGCAATGCTAAAAAAAATGGAGATTGAAGTGGTTCATCCACTCGACGCCGAAGGGAAATTCAACAGCGACGTCAAAGAATTTAAAGGAAAGGATGTTTTCACGGCGAATCCAGAGATCATCAAAAAGCTGAAAGATGAAAATAAAGTCGTGAAGCACGAAACTTGTAATCACAGCTACCCTTTCTGCTGGCGTTGCGATACTCCATTGATTTACCGCCCCATTTCCACATGGTTCGTAAAAGTGGAACAAATGAGAGAAAAACTTTTAAAAACCAATAAAGAAATTAACTGGATTCCCGATCACCTAAAAGAAGGACGATTCGGGAAATGGCTGGAAGGCGCCAGGGATTGGGCGGTATCAAGAAATAGATACTGGGGAGCTCCCCTGCCCATTTGGCGTTGCGACGACTGTGAAGATTTAAAAGTATTCGGTTCCATTAAAGAGCTAGAAAAAGAAAGTGGTGAAACAGTGAAAGATCTTCACAAACATTTTGTGGATAAAATTGAATTAAAATGTAAATGTGGCAAAAAAATGATCCGCGTCCCCGAAGTTCTCGACTGCTGGTTTGAATCGGGTTCTATGCCATACGCCCAACTACACTACCCATTTGAGAACAAGAAAAGGTTTGAAGAAAACTTCCCTGCCCAGTTCATTGCGGAAGGATTGGATCAAACCCGAGGATGGTTTTATACCCTTCATGTGCTGGCCAACTCACTTTTCGATAAACCCGCCTTTAAAAATGTAATTGTAAATGGAACGATGCTCGCCGAAGACGGACAGAAAATGAGCAAGCGACTGAAGAACTATCCAGATCCAAATCAAGTCATGCACGATCATGGAGCAGACGCCCTGCGCTTTTATTTAATGAATTCTCCCGTCGTTAAAGCCGATGACATGCGCTTCAGCGAAAAAGGGGTATCCGACGTGGTACGAAACATGATTCTGCCCATATGGAATGCTTATAGCTTCTTCGTGACCTATGCCAATATCGACCAATGGGCTCCAGAAAAGAAGAAAAAGGATTCAGACAACAAGCTTGATCAATGGATCTTAGAAGAGTTGAACAAATTAATTGTTCAAGAAACAGAATATATGGAAAGTTATGACCTTCAGAAAGCCAGTAACCTAATTTACAAATTCGTCGATAACCTCACCAACTGGTACATCCGCCGTTCCCGAAGACGTTTCTGGAAATCGGAAGACGATGGGGATAAAAAGATGGCCTATCAAACGCTTTACACCGTCCTCACCAATCTCTGCCAAATCGTCGCTCCCTTCATGCCATTCGTAAGCGAAGAGATTTACCGAAACTTAACAGGCGAAGAATCAGTTCATTTATCTAAATATCCATCCTCAACCGTAGGTCAGGATAATTATCCTGACCTACGGCAGGAAATGTTCCTCACCAAAACCATCGTTTCCCTTGGTCTCGCCGGTCGAGCGAAAACAAAGATAAAAGTACGTCAGCCACTCTCCAAAGTTCAAATCGCTCTCGGGGATCAATACGACTCAAAGCTGCTGAACGATCAAATGGATATTGTTAAAGAGGAATTGAATGTAAAAGAAGTGGAGGTTATTAAAAATCCAAGCGACCTTGCCACCGTGATTGCCAAGCCGAACGCCAAATTACTCGGACCTAAATACGGAAAAGACGTTCAAAAAATAATCATGGAAGCTAAATCGGGTAACTTTGAACGCCTTAAAAACGGAAATTTAAAAGTATTGGATTTCGAGCTTCTACCGGAGGAGATGGAAATCGCCTACTTAGGTAAAGACGGCACCGACGTAGAAACCGAAGAAGGAATTTTGGTGGCTTTAGATACTAAAATAACCCCCGAACTAGAGCAAGAAGGCTTAGCCCGTGATCTCGTCCGACAAATTCAAGACCTACGAAAAGCTGCGGACTATAAAGTGGATGACCGCATCCAAATTGCTCTCGTTAATGTTGATAAAAACCTTCTCAAAAATCACGGTGATTACATAAAATCGGAAACACTGGCCACTTCGATTGAAGATGACTTAGAAGACGCTGATCAATTCGCTGAATATGAAGGAACGACTATTAAAATAAGACGGTAGTCCTCTTTTGTCATCCTGAGAGAAGCCGAAGGATTAAAAGATAATTTCAACTTTGAAAAATCGAATAATCTGATAAGATGAAGATTGATTTATAAACGGTAAAAATGAGCTTCCTACGAAGACTACTCGCCCACATCGTCGCCAACGCCGCCGCCCTTTACTTTGTAACCGAGTTATTGAGTGGAAACTTTGTAATAACCGGTAGCTACAAAGGGTATTTAATCGCCGCAGTACTTTTCGGTATTTTAAATGGAGTGATCAAACCAATCCTAAAACTCCTTTCACTTCCATTCATTCTCATCAGTGCAGGGGTCTTTATTTTGGTGATCAATGTATTCCTGGTTTGGTTTGCCAAATACGCACTCGATATTCTCCAATTTGAAGGGGTACGGATCTTGATTGAAGGAGGTCCTGCCACTTACCTTTACGCTGGCCTCACAATCAGTATTATCAACATGATCATCACTTGGCTACTTAAAAAATAGATTGAATGAATTGGAAATTAATCCTATTTTTCATTATCACTTTGTTCACACTTTTGTACTTAGTGGAATTTTGGGAAAACCGCCACACCAAAATAAACTTTCAAATGTTCGGACAGAAGATTGAAATGACTCTCGGCCTCCTCCTCTTCGCCGTATTCATCGACGGCTCCATCCTAACCTTAATCATCCTTTGGTTATTAGGAGTTTTTGGATAATTAACCTTTTTTTGTCATTTCGAGCCTGTCGAGAAATCCCTTTGCTAAATACCACCCATAATAGAAATAAGGATAGGGATTCCTCCGCATGGGTCGGAATGACAAAATAAGAGTAAGACTAAAAACCCACAATCTAAAATCTGAAATCTGAGATCAGAGATATTATTGTTCTTCCTTTTGAATGAATTGGTTCAATTGCTCCTGATTAATGACACCACGCTCAGAAAGCTGGTAAGCATAGCTATCCATGGTGATCATCCCCTGCTCTGCAGAAGATTGGATGGCGGTTCGAAGTTGAACAAAATTACCACGCTTAATCACATTCCGAATACTGTCATTCATAAACATAAACTCAAACACTGCAATCAAACCAGGTTGATCCTGACGCTGAACCAAATCCTGCGCCAAAGCACTAGTTAGGTTGTCAGAAAGACGATCCTGAGCTTGTTTTCGAAGATCCTGAGGATAGAGGCTAATAATACGCTCAATTGTCTGAGGAACATCACGAGTGAGCATAGAAGCAATCACTAAATGACCCGTTTCAACCAAATTAAGTAATTTATCAAAGGTTTCGAAGTCGTTCACCTCATCCAGCATCACAATGTTCGCATCCTCACGAATTGCAGACTGCAAAGCATTTTCTTTTAAAAGAGTATCTTTTCCTACCTCTCTCTGAGTAAACATCGACTTTTCATTTTCAAACACATATTCAATTGGATTTTCGATGGTAAGAACATGTTGAACAAAATTTTTGTTCACATGCTGAAGCATTGACTGAATGGTAGTCGATTTACCAGACCCAGCAGTTCCACAAACTAAAATAAGTCCTTCACGAAGGCCAAGAAAACCTTTCACGGCCTCTGGGACCCCCAATTCCTCTAAAGTTGGAATGTTTTTTGAAATCATACGCATAACACAAGCCAATTTACCTTTTTGGAAAAACGCATTCACACGAAAGTTAACTCCATTGGTATGAGTGAAAGAAAAGTCAATTTCACGATCCTTTTCAAGTCGAGCACCCTCCTCTTCACTAGAAATCATCAAATTAAGCATAGCCTCTGTGTCTTCTTTAGTAAGAGCCTCAATATTTTCAACAAAAATAATTTTACCCCCCACACGAAGAGCAACACGCGATCCCTCACGAAAGTGAACATCAGACGCTCCTTTTTCAATACATAAATTAACCAACTGATCCAAAGTAATTTTAACGTCTGAAGACCCTTCAGCTACTGAAGTAGTAGTATCAGCGGCGTCAGATGTAGCAACAACTGGGGCTTGGGGCTCAACTGCCTGAGGGGCAGGAGTGATAGCGGGCTGAGAAGGATTAATGTTTGCGTCTTCCATAATAATTAATTAGAAAAATTACTGTTTATTGCCATCAACACGACAACCCGAAGATAAATACTGCTGTATTGCGGCTTGACGTTGGTTTTTAATTAAAACAATTAAAAGAAAAACAATGGCGACTAAGGCGACTAGGCCAAATAGTAATCCAGCCAAACCGAACACAATAAACAATGCATTGTTGGCTTGAATAGCTGGAACAGGTGCAGCCGAATGAACCTCAGGAGAAGTAGCTTCGCCAGGAAGAACCGTCTGATCAGGATCAAGACCTCTCGTTTTGATGATCTGCCCTTCATAATT
>CBDUQS010000003.1:0-51107 GCA_965369815.1 uncultured bacterium
AAATAAGACACTTGCAATTGCCTTTAAATAGAGCATTTTTCGCCTTTGATTTACCTGAAATACCATGACGATGACCATCAGGGCGAGTACTCCAATTCCTTGAATGACGTATGGGTGCAAGTTCATGATACTATCCTAGCATAAGAGATTAGATGAGTTCACCCCTTATTTTCATCCAAAGTTTTCCGAGCTTGTTTAGTCCACTTCCATCCTCTCCGCATCCCCAATAGAGGTCGGTGGGGGAGTTTTCGATGATAATTTTTTCTTTAGTGAATATCAGCTCTTTTTTTATTTCTTCATGCTGGTCTATCTTAGCTCGAATTGATTTTTCCATTATTTCATCTTTGATTTCATTCCAGTTTTTTCGAATATTTTCGGGCTGACTTCGTCCAACTTTTGAGGCTTCTTTTGGGGTATCTACCTCTCTTATTATCCTTCGAATATCAAGGTCTTTAAATTTTTGAGCTTGATAATAATGCTCTACGGTTTTCCAATTTTCCCCCTCTAAAAAAATCGAATGTTCTGAGTAATTCGAGAGATAACCAAAAGGATCCGATGTGTGATAGAACTTGATTACCTGATTCATGAATTAATACTATCTCAATTCTTCTTATTGATGCAAATTCTTATCCCTTCTTCCCTCTCTTCCCTTTTACTTTCTTTTTCCCGCTTAGGTTTGTACGGACGTATTTCCTTACAACAGTGATGGCATTGCTTTTGTCATGTTCGCTTGCTTCTCCGCCGTTCACCATCCATCGGTTGTCTGTTTGGTTTAGGTCACTTTTGCAACCAACCTGAGACTCCTTCTCCCAGCACTTTTCCAGATCACCAAAATGATGTAAAAAAGACCTATCCACTTCTTTCATTAATTCCCCTCTATGCCAGGTACACCTTTCCGCGAGGACTAACGAACCCCCTGGCTTAATGATTTTAGTCATCAGTTTTATAGCCTCTTTTCTAAGCGAACTTAGATATTTTAAATACACATTATGACAATCATTCTTTCGATCTCTCCTTACCTCATCTCTTGTGAATGGAGGTTCTAAAATTGCGTCTAAGCCTGTTCCCGGGAAGCAGAAGCTGCCACTGTCTACTTTTTTACCCTTAATCATATGCAGCAGTGCTTTGCCAGTACGAATATCATCACAAACAAGATGAATATAATCCCTTTGTGATTTCACAAAAGTTTGTCGAAATTTTTCTTTTGCCAAATCATACCTTTTGGTGGGCAGATTTTTTTCGGACTCTTTGTGTTCGACTATATCGGTACTGACATAAATCATTCCTGGCGTCTGATCCTGCATCCTTATTATTTCTGCGGCGTCTAAGATCATGGTTTCGCTTCGATCGACACCAATAATAGTTGAGTTTGATTGCAGTTCCTTAAGTAACATCAGCAAAAAGCCAAATCCAGAGCCAAGATCAACGTGGGTATCATTTTCCTGAAGATTGATTAGTTGTGCAATAACCTGATAGGCACCAATATCTAGCCAGCACTTACTCTCTTCAGCCCATTGCTTTTTGTATTTATCTTGGAGCATTTGCACGCTAGGGTGCAACTGTATAAAATCTTTTGGCATTTCAGTTGTCAAAGTTCTACTAATTATGAATTAGTTGTTTATTATTAAATAAAAATATTAGATTGTCAATATTATGTATACGCAAAAATACCCAACCTGAAAGGCTGGGTATTTATTTTGTAGCTTAAACTTGAGTTTCAGCAATGAAGGCTTTGGCTCGATTGTAATCATCTTCACTGATCTTTTTTTCTTCATTCAGAATGTCTAAAAGCTCATTGATTCCAAGTACGCTGTGTAGTTTGTATCCTTTTTCTTCTAAAAGTCTTCCTCCACCCTGTTCACGATCGACCAAAACAATGAAATCTTTGATCTTTAATCCAGAGGATTCAAAGGGCCCTACAGTTTCAAACTTACTTCCTCCCGTGGTGATGAGATCATCAATAATCAAAGCCGTGTCACCTTCTTTGTATACTCCTTCAATTTTCTTTTTTGTTCCGTAGTCTTTTACCTCTTTTCGTGCGTAAGTCATGGGCCAGTCTTTTTCAATCGAAATTGCGGTTGCAATAGGAAGGGCAGTGTAAGGAATTCCTGCGATTACATCGAATTCAAGTCCTTCAGCGAGCTCAACCATGGCGGTGCTGATCATTTTGAGAACTTTTGGATAAGAGATGAGGAGGCGTAGATCAATGTAGATAGGGGATTTAATTCCAGATTTTAAGGTGAATTCACCAAATTTTACCGCTCCGATTTCGTGTAAAGCGATTGCGATTTCTTTTTTCATAATGAGTTGAAATTAATGGGCATTACTGATATTTTATCAGGGCATTTAGAAATTTGGAAGTCAAACAAAGGCCCATGGTGTAATGGTAGCATACCGGTCTCCAAAACCGTTTGTCCGGGTTCAAATCCTGGTGGGCCTGCCATTAATGTAAATATTAAAATGGAAAGAAGAGTAATACTAAATATGGCCATTAGCTTAGATGGCTTTATTACTGATATAGACGGTGGATTTGGTTGGATTGTGGGTGATGGAGATAAAAGTCACGATACGGAGAGTCAATTTAATTTTGAAGATTTCACTAATTCAGTGGATACTATAGTGATGGGGAGAAAGGCTTATGAAGATTGCCCGGAGGAAACCTTGGAAAGCTTTAAAAAACATAAAATCTACGTAGCTACTAGTAAGGAAATGAATAGTGAATGCGAAAATGTAGAATTTATTAATGGTGATATTGTAAATTTAATTGAAGAGGAAAGAAAAAAAGAAGGTAAGGCTATTTGGATATTTGGAGGTGCAGGACTTGCAGATCCATTTATAAAAGCAGATGTAATAGATGAATATATAATAGGTTTTATACCCACTATCTTAGGCTCAGGAAGAGAGCTGTTTTTAAAAGACAATCCAACTATTAAACTACACTTAAAAGAATCTACAACTCAGGACGGTATCGTTATTGTTAGATATCTAAAGAGGTAGGAAGACAACAAAAAATCCCACTCTAAACCCCGATTTCTCGGAATAATTAGTAGGATTTTTTGATTTATGCGAATCTTTTGAATCTTTCCCTTATTTTTAATAGAATATTTAAAATAAAACCTTTAATTTTTTGAATGAAGCCAATGGATTCATCTTGAAGTTCGACTATAATCACTTTGTGTCCTGTCGGGTCTTCATCCATAGCTTTTTGGATTTTCTCCATAATTTTTTCCGATTCATCTCTGGATTTTATTTTGATTACTCTTTTTTCAAATATAATTTTTTCTTCTTTATCTGCCTCATTTTGATTTGAATCTAGTATTTTAAAGATTTCTTGGCGTGTCTTCGTAATGTATTCCACCCTGATATATTCCACTCTATCCGTGAGATGTTCCCTGTGGAGTCTTAAGTAATCTAAGTCATTTGACTCTTGATCAATTCTTTCAATGTTTTGACCAAGTGTAGATAATAGCTCACTCAACTCTTCTTCATCGCCGTATTTATCTTTAGCTATGGCATATTGTTCTCTGACGTAGTTTATGTCATTCGATAAATCACCATAGCTCTCTTCAGTTTCGGATAAAAAATCATTAAAAATTTTCCAGTGTAAAACAAGGGAACTCATAAGATTTCCCACCTCTTCCATGGCTGCCTTTGGCCAATTTTTTTCATCTTCTTCTATCTGAGTTCTTATTTTTTCAATTTCATCTATTTTAAGTGGGAACTCTTTATAAGTATCTAATATAAGGTCCGTGAGCTCTATAAGATTGTCCAATTGTTTTTTTTCTTTTTCAAAAGGAACTTTAAATTTATCTTCCCACTCTTTTGCAATCTCTTCCTCACTTTTAGTGGTTTCTTTTGCAGGCTCTTCATTTGTTCCTTGTATTGAAAATATTTCCTCAAAAGCCTCTCGCTCTATCAGAAGAAACATTTCAGCTAAGCGCTGCATGCCATGGAGCGCGTTGTTGTTGCCATCGCGTTTATAGGATGTCACTGCATCATCAACATCATCACAAAATTCATCTACCTCCGATTTCTTTTTAATTTCATTCACCTTTATTGACTGAATGGATTCTCTGATTCTACTTTTTAGCTCATCAACTTTTCCTAGTGCCCTATCTTTGTATGCCTTGAAATGATTTGCGGTCTTTATTTCAACCCTGCTTCTTAATAGATTTGTGGCATATTCAGCTCTCTCACTCAAATATTCCACTGATACAGAGCTCTCTTTCTCTCCACTAGGATTAAAAGGCTTATTATAATATACATCACCCTGAGGTGTCTGAGCTTTCTTGGTTGGATACATATTTTAAGTATAGGGAGGGTAAATAGAGGTTGAGTATTATATCTTATTTTATATTTTTGTCAATATTTAAACAAGGGTTCATTATATTATTTCGATTCCTAAAAAATCATTTACAACAAAAAATCCCATTCAGAATCCCGATTTCTCGGAATGGTGAGTGGGATTTTTTAATATGCGTGGGCTATTTGCAGCTTCCTCCGCAACATCCTCCTTTCTTATCATCATCTCCATCATGTTGACCACATCCGCAACCTCCTTTTTCTCCATCATTGAAATTAGTCATAATTTTTTTGGTTAATTGGTAATGAGTGTTCTTAGTTTATCAGAAGCTGATTGAAAATCAATTTTTAGTTGTAGCTTTTATTACATTATTCCACCTTTACTCCCGAAGAAGAACGGTGGTATTTTCCGAATTCAGGAAGTCTCAAGGCTTCTACTCCATCAAGAACAGGGCCGTCTTTGCAAACCCGAATGCCGGTATCGTCCATGCAACATTGACCGCAAATACCGAAACCACATTTCATGTAGCGCTCTAGGCTTACTTCACAATTTACATCACTGTCTTTGGCCATTTTGGCTACTTTTACCATCATTACTTCGGGGCCACAGGTGTAAACACTATCCACTTTATGATCTTTCAATGCTGTTTCCATCACATTGGTGCAGAATCCATTACACCCCTTACTTCCGTCGTCCGTTGAAACCATTACTTCACATCCTAGTTTTTTAAATTCTTCTTCGTAAATCAGCATGTCGGCGGTTCGAGCGCCGATGATGGCGAGAACCTCAATTCCTTTTTTCACGGCTTCCTGAGCGAGATTGAGGAGTGGGGGAGTTCCGTATCCGCCGCCGATCACAATGATTTTTTTGTCACCTTCTCTTAATTTAAATCCTTTTCCGAAAGGCCCTCGAATTCCCAACCGGTCACCCACTTTAATTTTTTCATGAATAGCTTTGGTACAGTCTCCTGCATTGGCGATTCCCATTTTAAACTCGGTGTCGGTTTGCCACCCAATACTCATAGGCACTTCATCAACTCCTGGCATCCATACCATTACAAATTGACCGGGTTTTGCCCGCAAACTGTGCCTTAAGGTGTAAGTTTTGAAACCTGGATACTCCTCTTTAATATCGATGATTTTAGGGGAAAGCATGGTCATTTTTATTCAATTACTAATTAATAATTACCAATTACGAATTATGGGCGAGGCCAACTAATTCGCTGATGTCTTCAAAGCCCTCTTCTTCCATGAATTCGTGGATTTTTTTGGTGATCATTTCAAAGGCTTTCATGTCGTGATACATCAATGCGGAACCAATGCCGAGTAGGCTTCCTCCGGCCATCAGCATTTCAATGGCGTCTCGTCCGTTGATGATTCCACCGGTGGCAATGATGGGGATTTTTACATTTTTATAAATGTCATATACGCATCGAACAGCAATGGGTTTGATTCCTTGCCCACCAATTCCTCCTACTTTGTTGGCTAAAATGGGTCGTCGCATATAGATATCAATCAACATCCCAGGTCCTACTGTATTAATAGCAGTGATAGCATCAGCTCCGGCTTCTTCAGCGTGCTTAGCGATCATTCCGATGTTTGGTACATTGGGGGAGAGCTTGATTGAAATTGGTTTTTTAGTTATTTTTCGCACCTCCCTTGTTGCATTTTCAGTCATCATTGGGTCGCAGGCAATCGGCCGTCCCATTTCATCCTCTACATTGGGGCAAGAAAAGTTTAGCTCAATTAAATCTACGGGGTAGCTATCCATTATTTCGGCACATTCTACAATGTCTTTAATTGAATGACCGGCAACACTTCCGATAAGAGGATTGTCTGGGCATTGCTTGGTGTATGCTTCGAATTCATGTCCAGCTTTTTTAATTCCCTCACCGCATAATCCAATGGCATTGATCATTCCACCTGGATACGTGAGTACAGTTGGATTGGGGTGCCCTGGTCGCTCTTCCATAAAAAGAGATTTAGCGGTTACTCCTCCGCAACCATGATTGATACAGTTGGCCATACTGGAGCCAGTGACTCCTAAATAGCCGGAAGCCAGTACCGTTGGATTGGGGAAGTTAACTCCGCAAAAATTAACACTAAGGTTCATACTAATCGGTTTTATTGTTCGCCTCCGATTATATCGAAAAGCCGATTAAAAACAAAGTGGCTATTGAATGATGGATTTGTTAAAAGTGGGATTTGGATCGATTTCCAAAAAGGCTTCAACTATTTCAGGGTTAAATTGCTTTTCACTTTCTTTAAATCGAGTTAAATTCTTATCCCATGGAAGGCCTGCACATCTTTTTAACTCTTCTTTTGCTTTTTTGGACTCATTTCCATTGTCGTTGTGTTTTCGGTAGCTGGTCATGGCATCAAAACTATCGGCCACAGCAACGATTTGAGCAATTTCACTGACTTTTTTCGGAGGAATCCAGTCTGGGTAACCCCTTCCGTCAGGGCGAACGTGATGCTCTAAAATTCCGTTGTGGACAAGTAGATGATCTTTCTTACTGAAATTAATAAAACCCTTGGCACCCAGCTCATTCCAAAGCGCGATTCCAATGACTGGGTGAAGTTTTATGGTTTCGAATTCTTCGTGAGTTAATTTTCCAGGATGTTTTACGATCTCATGAAGGAATGCCTGCATTTTCCCCAGGTCATGCAGAAGTCCGGCAATTGCTGCTATTTCTGGCTCAGTTTCTCTATTTAGTTTTTGAGCAATGAGTGAGCTGTAAGTTCCTACTCGAAGTGAATGACCCAATCCATATCCTTTGAAATAAATAGTGAAAAGAATCTTGTGGGCTTCTGGTGGTAGAGCTTCAAGAATATCATAAGTGGTAAACATCGCTTCGGCGCTGGAAGGTTTTAGGGCTGGCTGTCCTTCCGGTAGTTGGATTTTCCAAAATAATGCCTCTCCTACCAATCGGCTGACGCGGTGACCATTGAGATGTTGACATAATATATGATTATCAATATCTGATTCCATTAAGCTGGCTACATTTCTCCTTGTCATTTCATGAACGATGGGCTCATCGTCATCTCTGAGATATTTTTCAGGGCTTCTTAAAAAATCTTCCACATCTTCTTGCGTGGTGATTCGGTGGGCGGCGGCCATGCTGTCTTTTAACCAAATTTGCTCATCATCCAAAATACCTTTCATTCGGTCAGAAAATCGTTTCGAAGTATTTAGGGCGAGCATAATTTATTTCTTTACTTACATCTAATAAGATATGTATATTTCGGTACAAATCAAGGGTAATCTTAATTTATTTTAAATTTTTGATTGCTTCAGCAACCTTTTTGGCCACTTCTTTTTCGAGGGGGTTGGGAATGAATTTTTCGGGAGTTGGATTTTTAACGTAATTGGCAATTGCTTCAGCGGCGGCGATTTTAACCTCATTGGTGATTATCCTAATTCCTGCATCAAGCACTCCACGGAACAATCCTGGAAAAGCTAAAACGTTATTAATCTGATTGGGAAAATCACTTCGACCTGTGGCGACGATTTTTGCTCCTGCCTCTAGTGCTAAGCCTGGCATAATCTCAGGTTCGGGGTTTGCCATGGCGAAAATGATTGGGTCTTTAGCCATTTTTTTAATCATCTCTTGGGTGAGTAGTTTTGCTTTTGAGACGCCTATAAAAACATCCGCTCCTTCAATAATTTCATCCAAACCACCTGTTTTGCAGTCGGGATTATCGGTGCCAAGCAGACAAGCGGTATTGGTAATTTTAGCTAACTCTTCTTTGACTCCATTTAAATTGTCTCGCCCTTTATAAATACTTCCTTGGCTATCTACCAATAGAACATGCTCTGGGTTTACCCCATAATCAATCAATAGCTTAGTGATCGCGACGCCTGCTGCCCCGACTCCGCTGACAACAATTCGCGCTTCTTCAAAGGTACGATCGGTTAATTTTAGGGCATTGATGAGACCTGCGAGTACGACAATGGCGGTTCCGTGCTGGTCGTCGTGGAACACGGGAATATCCAAACTTTTGATTAGGCGTTTTTCAATCTCAAAACATCGAGGGGCGGAGATATCCTCCAAATTAATTCCTCCAAATGTTGGAGCGATTCTCTCTATGGTTTCAATGATTTCTTCTGCGTTTTGAGTACTTAGACAAATGGGAAATGCGTCAATATCTCCGAATTCCTTAAAAAGGATCGCTTTTCCTTCCATTACTGGCATTCCAGCAGCTCCTCCAATATTTCCCAGCCCAAGAACAGCAGATCCATCGGTGACGACAGCAACCATATTCCCTTTGTTGGTGTATTTGTAAACATCGCTTGGGTTTTTAGCGATTTGTCGGCAGGGTTCAGCAACGCCTGGGGTGTATGCCAAGCTTAAATCATCACGGGTTTTGAGAGGTATTTTTGAGACAACCTCTATTTTTCCGCGATTTTTTTCGTGTAATTTGAGTGATTCTTCGTAGTAATCCATTTTGGAGGGGCTTTAAATGTAATTTCATTTTAAAGCAGGTTGATAGTATATTACAACGTTATGACGTTATAACGTTGTAACTATGTTGATTTTTCAGCTTATTTATGCTATAATTCTATGATATGAAAATTCGCCCCATGACATCAACGGGGCCTTCCACTACAGGTCATTGGGATGACCTGAGTACATTTGAGCGTGTGAAAGTGATCTTGGCTAGTCCGGATCATTTTTTAAATCTCGGACTTGTCACGAGAGATGAGCTGAGTGAGGTCATGCAATTCTCAGAATCGGAATGTGAATATATTATTGACCGCGAAGACCATCCTCTGTTTCAAAATATTGATATTAAAAAAGACATTCGAACTCAGGAATTACGAAAACAATTGAATACCGCATTACGTGCGGTTTTTTTAAGCCCTGATTCAGTTTAGCTTTCTTTTAATTCTTTGATGAGTGCTTCGATTTTTTGATAATCCATTTCGTTGTAGATTTCTTTTTCTCCTTCTTCACTTACCACAGTAAGGTTGGGGGCTTTGTTGCATAGGCTCATGCAATGTCTTTTTTCAATTTCAATATATGGGCTATCAATGGTGAGTTTTTTGGCGTGCTTAAATAAGTCTTCACTGAGGAAATTTTGACAATTGGTTCCTTGACAGATACTGACAGTGTATTTCAATTAATTATGAGTTAGACTGTGGGTTTTTTGGTGTGCCAGTCGGTGGCTTTTTGGAAAGCGTGTCCGACCTGAATTACTTTTTCTTCCTTATATTGATTGGCGATGATTTGCATTCCGATCGGGAGACCTTCTTTACTGAATCCAGCAGGAACAGAAGCACCAGGTAATCCGCAGATTCCAGCAGGAACGGTGAGTGTGTCGGCGGCATACATCGCGAGCGGATCATCTGTTTTTGCTCCAATTTTAAAAGCTGGAAATGGGGAAGTGGGGGTGATGAGTGCATCACACTTTTGGAAAACTTCTTCAAATTCTTTTTGCATCAAGGCTCGTACTTTTGCCGCCTTTAAATAGAATGCATCGTAATACCCAGCGGAAAGTGAGTAAGTTCCAAGCATAATGGTTCGCTTCACTTCTTCACCAAATCCTTCAGAGCGACTTTTCATGTAAATATCTAAAAGTTCTTTGGCGTTATCGGCAGTGTGACCGTATTTTACTCCGTCGTATCGGGCCATGTTGGTGCTGGCTTCTGATTTCACTAATAGGTAATAGGTTGGAATGGCATATTTAGTGAGAGGAAGGCTGACTTCGATTACATTGGCGCCGAGTTTTTTAATTATTTCTATGTTCGCATTGATTACATCGATCGTTTCTTGCTCCACGCCTTCAAAATATTCTTTTGGAACTCCGATTGTCATTCCCGTTAAATCTTCTTTTAAGAAATCGGTGTAATTCGGAACTGGTTGATCGGGAGTTGTACTGTCGTTTTCCGATTTTCCAGCGATGACATTTAAAACAAGTGCCGCGTCTTCCATGGTTTTGGTGAGTGGACCGATGGTATCGAAAGAAGAAGCGTATGAAATAACACCATATCGTGGCACGCGACCGTAACTTACTTTAAAGCCAACGCAAGAGCACAGGCTGGCGGGCTGACGAATGCTTCCTCCTGTGTCTGTTCCAATAGCGAACACGCATTGATCGGCGGCAACGCTAGCGGCTGGACCTCCTGAAGATCCACCAGCGACATATTTCGTGTTCCATGGGTTTTTTGTTACTCCAAAATAACTGGTTTCAGAACTACTTCCCATGGCGAATTGATCGGTATTTGCTTTTCCAAGAAGAACGGCACCCGAATCTAGTAATCTTTGTGTCACGTCGGCGTTATAGGGTGGTGTGAAGTCTTCTAGGATTTTTGAACAAGCGGTGGTTTTAATGTCTTTGGTGCAAATAATATCTTTTAAGTTCATTGGAATTCCTTCCAGTGGATTTTCAAAGGTTCCTTTTTCATCCGCTTTCTTCGCTTGCTCCAAAGCAACCTCTTTAGTAACGGTTACATAAGAATTTAAGGTTCCATCGGTTTTTTCGATTCGATCCAAATACGCTTGAGTCAGCTCAACGGAGCTAAACTTTTTTTCTTTTAATCCCTTATTGGCGTCGGCAATGGTTAATTCAATCATGGTTTCGTATGGTGGGCCGAATTGTGGACCGTATAGTGGCTCGAAATACAACAATTCGGTCCACTATACGGCCAACAATTCGGAATGGGTTAAAAAACGTTTTTTACTTTAATCATATGATCCTGAATATCTTGAGGGGTTTCTTTAAGAAGTTTATCTGTGTGATCGCAGCCCTTTATTTCATCTTTAAATAAAACATTCTCAATCCCCGTGATCTGAGCAATAGGCTCCACGTTATTAGTATCCACTTCATTCAACATATCGGCGTGAGAAAGGATGCTAGAGAGCTGTTCGCTGAACTTTTTAACCTCTTCGTCACTGAGTTTAAGGCGAGCTAGTTTGGCGATGTGTTTTACTTCTTCGGGGGTGAGTTGCATAAGACTTTGTAACGAAATAACGAGATAACCATACCCTAAAAATCCGAAATTCGAAATCCGAAATTCGAAATTGTTAATCATTGTTTCATTCTTTGCTTTTTGGTAAACTGAGCTCAGTTAAAAACAAACTAAAATGAGTACGACAAAAAATCTACATGACGTCAGCGCTAATCTGTTTTTTGTTTTCGCTTTTCTTTTTATTGGCGCAGCACTCGCTTTTCGGAATCAATTTCATGCAGATGCAATGATTTTTTTAATGCGCTTACTCGATATTCCTTTTTCTTTCATTGGCCTTTTGTACGGAGGGAGTGGTTTGTATTTACAGGTGAATGAAGGAAAGGAAGATGAGGGGTCAGTTTGGGGAATTATTATTTTTGCCTTTTGCCTTCTTTTATTTGGCGCAGTGGTATTTGTGAATTTTGCGTTTCCGTCACAGCTTTAACTAATTTTTTATGAAAAACTATTCTTTTAAATTCATTTCCCTTTTTATTCTTGCCTTATTCTTTTTGGCTGGATGCAAGGAGGTTGAAAAACAACAATTTGATGTTCAGCTACGTTCAGCGGATCCTGCTAAGGCAGACCAGAAACCGATGGATACCTTTTTGCCAGGAGGGGAATTGACTGGTAAAAGTTTTGAAAAAATTCATATTATTGGAAAAAGCCCTTGTCCAGACCCTTTTGAGCCGATGCTTTTTTCAACTCAGGCTTTTCCAGATTGGAGGATTAAATCCAATTCTCCTATGTTGGATGTTTCTCCAAAACAAGGCAGGATGAATGAAACCTTTCAGGCTAGTTTTAATTGTAATGTAGATGGTCCTGGGGTTTATGAAGTCTATGCAAACGCTTTATTTGAAGGGCGCACTGAAGCACCCGCTCCAGGGCTTGTTGATTATGGTAATAAATTTTCTCAGGGTATTTTGTTTGTAGTGGATGTTCGGGAGGAATAACGTTTGCGTATATACGAAGGCGGACAGCAGTATAATATCATGACTGCTGTTTGACTTGTGTGAACGAGGAGGTGTCGATGAGCGAGCTGTATATACGCTGTTGTGGGATGTACCATTTAAACTTATCCTTCCGAATATGGTCCGTAGAGATCTTCTCCAAAGACGCATTTGGCACTTTCTATTGAGAAGCATCCACCGAAACCATCTCTGGCGCCACAAACAACCTCCTTTGCTATGCATATTTTACTACGCTTACAATCATTTCCATCAAGATTTGTACAGCCATGTGTGTAGCTTAGAATAGAGTTGATAAAGCTTTGATTTGTAATATAGGTGGGAATTTTTAAGGTGGGGGCTAGAATAATTAAGGCAGTCAAAGTAATAAGGGTCACGACAAATAGCGTTACAAGAATTCGGATTAATCTTTTGAAGAAATTGTTTTTTAGCCATCTTTTATTCTCTCCGTTTGCAGCTTCCCATGCAAGATTAAATAGTTTCATATTAAGCCCAATGTCTTGAGCTTCTTTTTTCATTTCTTCAAAAGAAAGCTTTGGATTGGCTTCTATAATTTTAATAATTTCTTGTTGGTCCATCTTGTTTTATATATCTATCTCATTCTAAGCCCTTATTTCATACTCTTATAATTCGGAGCATCCTTCGTAATCAAGATGTTATGAGGGTGGCTTTCGTGTAATCCAGCACCAGTGATTCGAACGAAGTGAGCTTTTTTGTGGAAAGTGGGGATGTCTTTACTTCCGCAATACCCCATTGAAGATTTTAGCCCTCCAACGAGTTGGAATAGTTCGTGAGCAACAGGGCCTTTGTAGACAATTTGCCCTTCAATTCCTTCGGGTACAAATTTCGCATCTTCTTTTACATCTGCTTGTCCGTAACGTTCTTTTCCTCCAACCGACATAGCTCCCATAGAGCCCATTCCACGGTAAGCTTTAAAGGTTTTTCCTTCGTGATAGATCAATTCGCCAGGGCTTTCTTTGGTTCCTGCAAACAGGCTGCCAATCATGGCGCAAGAGGCGCCAGAAGCAATGGCTTTGGCAACATCACCAGAGTATTTGATTCCTCCGTCAGCGATGACGGGGATTCCATGTTTTTTTCCTTCCTCTGCACATTCCATTACAGCGGAAAGCTGTGGAACGCCGATTCCGGTTACGATTCTTGTGGTGCAAATTGAGCCTGGACCAATCCCTACTTTAACGGCGTCAGCCCCTGCTTTTGCTAGTTCTCGTACGGCTTCTTTTGTTGCGATATTTCCTCCAATTACATCTACTTTTTTATGATTCTTTTTAATATACTTAATGGTCTCAATCACTCCTTTAGAGTGGCCATGAGCGGTATCAACCACTAGTACGTCTACCCCTGCTGTTACGAGTTTTTCAACGCGTTCTTCCATATTGGCAGCAGGGCCGACAGCAGCTCCGACGCGTAGTCGTTTTTTAGAGTCTTTGGAGCTATCGGGATATTGTTTATTCTTTTCAATATCCCTCCTTGTTACCAAAGCGCGTAGCTTCATTCCTTTTTTATCACTCACAATAATTAATTTTCCGTGTTTACTTTCTTCCAGAACATCATTTGCTTGGCTAAGTGTAATGCCTTCGTAAGAAACTAGAAGATTCTCTACTTTAGTCATTCGATCTTTCACTTTTAGCTTTTGATGTTTGTGATAAAAGTAATCGTTGGCAGTAACGAGCCCAACTAATTTTCCTCCCACCTTTCCACTGTCGGTAATTGGAACTGCTTTGTATCCGTATTTTTGTCGAATTTGATAAATATCCTCAATCGTATCGGTTGGCTTGGCGCACATTGGGTCGGTGATAAAGCCATTTTCAAATCTTTTTACCAAATTTACTTCTTCAGCTTGCTGATCGGGGGTCATGTTTTTGTGGATAATCCCCATTCCCCCATATAATGCGAGGACGATGGCTAATTCGTGTTCGGTTACGGTATCCATGGCAGCACTGACTAATGGAATATTTAACTTCACGTTTCGAGTCAGGTTCGTTTTTACATTGGTTTGCTTCGGAAGGGTTTCCGAATATTGAGGAACGAGCAAGACGTCGTCGAAAGTTAAGTGAAGGGGGATATCTTTTTTAGCCATGACAATGGAATTTAAAAAAATAAAGCGCCGCCCGCTTACCTGGGGACGGCTCAAGAAAATGTTTTCTACTATTTTACTGATTTTTTGGGAAAAGTCAAATTTATTTAAAATACGCAAAATAAAATTAGGTCTAATTTTAATAAAGCGGCAAGCCGCGACAGGCTTACTTTTTGTAATGTTTCTTTGAAGTGCAGCGATGAAGTTTAATTCACCCTTCTTCATCCCGAGGTGTCGGGACGAAGCAAAAAACCATTGGGGCTCTGCGAAACGTGCAATTATCGTTGTACTATTAATCATCATTTTCCACGTTCGCCCTGCCCCAAACCCCGCATTACTTCATCTCTTCTTAGGAATTTAAAAACTCCATCCCGAGATTTCAGGATGGAGTTTTTTAGATTTTCTGATTTAACTTTTCCTTATTTTTTTCTTCGAATGGCAATTCCACTCAACATCATTGATCCGATCATTGCAGCCAAAGCAGCGGATGGACCTGTTGCAGCCAATTCAAATGTTTCTGGGGTTGCTGCCGATGTAACAGTAGGCGTTGATGTTGTTGGTGCCATGTTAAAGGTTGGTACGTCTCTGTAAGACCGAGGAGATACATAGCTACTTCGAACAATTGGGCTTCGAACAGGTTCTTCAGTAATTTCTTCAACAACAGGCTCTTCAGTTTTTTTTACTTTACAAGCTAAATACCAAGGCTTTGCACATTTTTGTTCACGCTCACACCATGCGTATCCTTCTAATCGATTACAACCGAATTCATCAAATTCAATTTTAGTATTGGTTGTTACTGGTGCACTTGTTGTTGTGGTTGTAGTAGGAGCTTCTCCGGTTGCTGTAAGCATTTGTTCTTCAGTTTGAAAATATTGAATATTAAATACAGCGGTTTCTCCGGCAATTACTCTTTGTGGATTATCAGAATGAATCACTACATAAGGATATTGATAGGTTTTTCCGTGAGCAACCAATGTGTAATATCCTTCGTTTAGCTGAAAGGTTTCACCCAAACTCCCATTTCTTATAGTTAGCCCCTTTTCGTTTGGGCCTTGGTGTAAATACCAGGTTCCAGAAAAAGGTTGATTGTCTTGGTCATAAACATTGACCTGCATTTTTCCTGTACTGCTTTGTGCATGAGATAATCCAAAGGGGAGAATCGCTAAAACACATAAAGATAGGAAAATATTTTTGATTAATTTCATATTCATTATTAAATGGAATAAAAGGTGTCGATTATCTTACTTATTTCTTCTTTTGTCAATCTTTTTATTTATTCTACTATTTTTAATGCCGTTTCCCCTTGTGTTGTGCTAAAATAATCAAGCTCTAAAACTCAATTCTATGAAGCATCGATTTAAAAAATTCTTTAAGAAGTTTATAAAGCTCACTCACTCCAATAAGGTCCGCTTTGGTAGTCTTGGGGTCGTTTCTTTGGCTTTACTCCTTTTCGGTTACTCTTTGATCTCTCTTCCTGCTATTGAGGATGGCTATTTCCCGGATGAGGTAAGAAAAGTTTCTTTTAATGCCCCCTTAACTCTGCATTTCAATCATCCGATGAGTCAATCGAGTGTCGAAGATCACTTTTCAATTCAACCTCCTCTTGCGGGTCAGTTCAACTGGATTGATAGCAAGACACTTGAATACACCCCTGATGAGCCGCTTAAAATTGATGATGATTATGTGATTTCGATCGCTTCCAATGCGAAGAGTCTTTATGGAAAATCAATTGGTGTGGATTATCGACTTCATTTTTTAATATCGGGGCCGCCACGTATTAAATTTATTTCTCCTTATCTTGATCCTTATCAGCCTGAAGAGATGGATTCTGATGAAGATGTTGATGAGGAATCCGGATTTGTCGAAGGAGTGGGTGCCCCTACTTCCGATATTCTGATTATTCCACCTGATCAAGCAGTGACAGTGGTGTTTGATCGTCCGATTCGGGCGCTGACCACAATCGACAACATTGGTTTTAATGAAGAGTTTCCTGAGCTTCAAATTGATCCACCTGTGAAAGGAAGTTATCGGTGGATTGGCACAACTGCTTTTCAGTTCACTCCTGAAAAATGGACAATGGGAACCACTTATACTCTTAAACTTCCAAGTGGTATTCCAGCTTTAGATGGTGGTGTGACGGATGAGGAGCGCGTGTGGCGCTTAGCAACGGAGTCTCCTAAAATTCAGCAAACAACTCCTTTTCAAAGCGATGATGTGGTTTTAGTTGATCAGGCGATTACCCTTCGATTTAATCAAGTAATGGATCTTGATTTTGTTCGACCGGGAGATAATGTTCTTTTATATCCTTCAAACGATAAAGATGCGGATCAGAATGTTCGTGAAGATGGATTTTTTAATACGGAGGTGGTTTATGGCAAGAATCCTGAAGGGAAAGTGGATCGAAGTTATTTAGTGTTTAAGCCAGAGTTTCCTTATCAATATAATCAGGATTACCGATTGGTGGTTAAAGCGAGTCTTCCTGGAGGGGCTCATCAATTAGAAGTGGGATACGGAGATCGTTTTATGGAAGAAGATTTTGAGCTTAAATTTAAAACTATTTCAAAGCCTGGCATTGTTAGCTCTTTACCGAAAACGGGTGAAAAAAATCACGAAGATCGATTTGTTGAAATTACATTTGCATCGCCTGTTACTTCCGAAATGGTTGCAGAACATATTACTATTGAGCCTGCTATTGAGGCAGAGCCTCGAGTTTCGATGATGAAGCAAGGGCGTGTGGCGCGTATTCATTATAACCTTGAGCCCAGTACTTATTATAACTTCCGATTCCGAGGGCCGTTTGAAGATGCGGTTGGAAATGAGGGAGAAGGAGGGGTTTATATTTCCTTTAAAACCACTCCTCTTAAGCCTTATATGAGACTTCTTTCTTCAGGGTCTTTTGGAATGTTTACTGAAGGATTGGATCCAGTTTATCCAATTAAAACGGTGAATGTTAACGAGCTTAAAATGAGCTTGTGTCGTGTTAGTGAAAAAGAATTTTTTAGTGTTAGCAAGCATTACAATTGGTATGCCTATCGTTGTCCGAATCCAATGCGTAAAACCATTGAACTCAATACGACGCTAAATAAAACTCATCTTCGAGATCTCAATTTACCTCAGCTTTTTGATACCGAGTTTGAACCGGGGATTTACTTTTTTGAATTCAATTCAGATGACTACTTAGATTATAACAAAAAGCCACGACGTTTTTATCAGACATTCTTTATTAGTAAAACTCATTTGGCTCTTAAAAAATCTGATCAGGATTTGTTGGTATGGGCGACGGATTTAAAAACAGGTGAGCCTGTTCCACGAATGGAGCTTAGTATTCGTTCCAATGGCGGAGAAGAGCTTCAGCGTGGGGTGACCGATGGGAATGGTCTTTATAAAATCACGAAGCATTTTGAAGACCCTGTTTACGTGGTTGGAACTAAAAAAATAGGTGGTGAAAATCGTTGGTCATTGGTGGGTGCTAATTGGGCGAATGGAATTGAATCGTGGCGATTTGGATTGCGTGGGGAACGGGTGGATTTCGATGAACCGCGTGCTTACTTATATACCGATCGACCACTTTATAAACCAGGTGATGAACTTTTTTATAAAGGTTTTTACCGCGTTGATCGTGATGCGGATTTGAGCTTTAGTAAAGATCGAAAGGTTCGTCTTACGCTTCAAGATTCTGAATATAATGAAGTGGCTACTAAAGATGTCTCTTTGCTTCCGGATGGATCATTCAATGGAGCTTTTGCTTTGAGTGATAAGGTTTCTTTGGGGCGGTACAGCCTTTATGTTCAGCGAATCACCGAAGACTATGCGGAGCGTTTTTATCATCATTTTTATGTTGAAGAATACAAAAAGCCTAAGTTTAAAGTTGAGGTTCTTGGCTCTGATTTAGATTATCGTTTGGGTGAAGATATTTCTGCTGATGTTCAGGCAAATTATTATTTTGGAGGAGCAATTAATAACGGAGAAGTCCATTGGAAAGTGATGCGTGAGCCTTATTATTTTGATGCCTATAAAGGAAAGGATTATTATTCTTTTGCTGCTTGGACTGGCTTTGATTGCTATTGGGGTTACTGCCCATCTAGGCAGGAAGTGATTCTTTCTGGGGATGATCAATTGGATAGCGAAGGGCGATTGCATCTCGATATTCCAACCGATCAAGACCTTGAATCGGATTCGGAAAAAGATCCGCAAAGTTATATTTATACGTTGACTGCTGAGGTTCAGAATCAAGATAGAGAAGTGGTGGTGAAGCGCGAGAGTTTTATTGTCCATCAAGGTTCTTATTATATTGGCTTGAGCCCTAAACAATATTTGGTGCAACCGGGTGATCCGCTTCGTATGAAGGTGATCAGTGTTGATTCTTCTGGTGAAGTGGTAACGGGCAAAAAAGTGATGCTTGAACTCCTTCGGGAAGAGTGGAATACGGTTAAAAAACAGGGGGTTGATGGTGCGTTTTACGACGAAAGTGTTCGTGAATTTATTTCTATTAAAAAACGTGGGCTCACCACAGGTTCTGAGCCAGTTGATGTGAATTTCAATCTTGATTCCGACGTTCAGGGAGGGCGTTATGTCGTTCGAGCAACGGGAGGGGATGGTTCTAATACTATTTTTTCTGAGACAAGTTTTTACATCACTTCTAACTTATGGACGAGCTGGGGGTCTTCTAATAATAACCGTATGGAACTGATCGCGGATCAGCCAGAATACTTTGTGGGTGGTAAAGCTCGTGTGATGATTCAGTCTCCTTTTGGAACCACTGAAGAGCCTGTGAAGGCGCTGATTGCTTATGAGCGTGGAAGCATTCAACATTATGAAGTGATTGATGTGACCTCTAACTCTCAGGTGATCGAAGTGCCGATTGATGATTCGATGGCGCCGAATATTTATGTAACCGCATTGGTGATGAAAGGGGCTGGAGCTCAGTTTGATCAGTTTTTGAATACTCAAAACAAAGATCGTTTAATTGCTGAGAAGGTGGCCTTTGAGTCAGAAATTGATGAACTTAAATTAGGTATCGAAACTTTGAATGAAGAAGGGGATTCGAATCGTAATCAAATTTTAATTTCCAAAAAGGAGCGTGAGATCGCTTCGCTTGAAGAAGGGCTTTTGGAAGTTGCTGATTCATTGTCTGAATTAAAAAGTGCGGAAGGTGAATCGCTTGATTTCAATTTAATTAAACCTGATTTCCGTTATGGAATTGTGAATTTGATGGTGAATAAGCGTGAGCATGAAATTGCAGTGGAATTGAAATCTAGCCAAGAAAGTTATCAAGTAGGAGAAACGGTGAGTATCGAAATTCACACCAAGGATTATCAGAATCGTCCGATCCCTGCTGTGGTTTCTTTGGCTGTGGTAGATGAAAGCTTATTGGCGCTGAAAGCAAACACGAAAGTAAGTCCTCTGGATTACTTTTTTGCCAATCGAGCCCTTCAGGTTAAAACGTCTACCAATCTTTCGTTGCACGTCGATCGTGTGAATGTGGCGTCTCAAAAAGGAGCTAAAGGAGGCGGTGGTGCAGGAGATGCAGAAGGAGTTGATAAGAAGCGAGGGGAATTTAAAGATACCGCTTATTTTAATCCGCTTATCGAAACCGATGAAGGCGGGTATGCCAAGATTGAATTTGATCCGCCGGACAATTTAACCAGCTGGGAAATGTGGGCGGTGGCGAGTAGTGGCGAGGATCAATTCGGAATGGCGAAAAAAGATTTTATTGTTCGAAAGCCTGTGTCTCTTAGTTCAATTCTTCCACGTTTTGTAGTGAGTGGAGATAGGCTTACCGTTGGCACCTTGGTTCACAATCAGACGGATGAATCGGTTGAAACAAAGGTTGAATTGCTTGTGGAAGGTTTGACGATTAAAGGGAATTCCAAAAAGAGCGTTATGGTTCCTGCGGGAACTAGTGAGCGCGTGGATTGGAATGTGATTGTCGATTCAGTTTCCCGTGATTCTGTAATTTCGGTTGAATTTAATTCTCCGCAAGATGTATTGGTTGAATCACTTCCTGTCAAAACATTTGCTTTCCCAGAGGTGGTGGCCGTGAGTGGAACCGTTGATAAGGTTCACACGGAAAAAGTGCGCCTTCCTTCTTCTATTGTTCCCGATATGGGAGATCTTTTTGTGAGCACGGGTGGCAGTTTGCTTACTCAGTTCATTCAACAATTCCAGGGTTTGAAAGACTACCCTTATGGATGTGCGGAGCAGATCACCAGTCAGATTCTCCCATCACTTATTGTTGAGCGTCAGGCGATGGTTTATGAAGCAGCAGATCTTTACACTTTGTTAGATGTTGATTCTACACAGAATCGTTTGATTATTGAGGACACCTTACAAAAGGTTTCTAAATTCCAACGTTTTGATGGAGGTTATGGCTATTGGGAAGGAGCGAATCGAAGTAATACTTTGTTGAGTGCTTATATTGTTTACGCTCAGCATTTGGCAGGGCAAATCGACTTCTTGGTGGATGCGACTCAAATCAGCCGATCCCAGCAGTATCTATGGAAGCGTTTGAATGACATTAGCCCACGAACCCGATTGCGTTTAGACGAGCGTGCGTTTGTGCTTTGGGTACTTAGTGAAATAGGGCAAGGAGATACGGGTATGACCGTTTCTTTGTATGAGCAGCGTGATGACTTAAGACTTTATTCTCGCGCGTTGATGCTGATGACCCTTCAGAATTTATATAACAATGGACAGAAGAGTGTTTACACTTTTAGGGAGAAATTAAAATCTGAAATTGTTTCTGAACAAATTGTGGATGATCGTTCGATTCACTTTGAAGAAAACGCTCACAATTGGTGGGATATGAATACGAATTTCCGTACCACTTCAATGGTGTTGATGGCGCTCAATCGTGATAATCCTGATAATCCAATTCTTTCGGATATTGTTACTCATTTAAGCCTCGCTAAAAAACGAAAAGGAGGACTGATGAATACTCAGGAAACGGCGTGGCTTCTTCTTTCAATGCTTGAATATGCGGAGAGTCATAACGTGTTGGACGCTGACTTTGAATTTGATGTTCGTGTGAATCGCAGTAAGGTTTTTGAAGGACTGATCGACGCCGATAATTTAACGGAAGTGTTTGATGTAACGATTCCCATTGCCTCGATGAATATTGGTGATGATTTGAATGAGATCACGTTCCAAAAAGACGGAAAAGGTGAAATGATTTTTGATATGGAACTTAAATATTACTTGCCGAACGAAGTGATTCCACCGCTTGAAAAAGGTTTCCATATCACTCGTCAATATTTTGATTTTGGTGATGAGGAATCTCGAATTGCTAAAGGATTTAAATCGGGTGAACTTTACCGTGGACAGCTCGATATCATTGTTCCAGAAGATATGTATCAAGTAGTGGTCGAGGAACGTTTGCCTGGTGGTTTTGAAGCGATTAATTTCAATTTAGACAATGTGGATCAAGAGCTTCAGCAACAAATGCAGGAGGAGTATTATGATTCCAATCAGGAAGAAGCCGAGGACGGGCCTAGTTACCGTTACTGGCATTACAATCCGCTTTGGCGTTTCAATCATAAAGAAATGCGTGATGATCGCGTGCTTCTATTTGCCGATTACTTACCGAAAGGAGTTTATACCTACAACTTCTTGGTTCGCGCGGGTCTTCCAGGTACTTATAACCATCTACCGGCGTCTGCTTATCAAATGTACTTCCCTGAAGTGTTTGGGCGAACGGGTGGTGAGTTTATTGTTATTAAAGAATAATTTATTTTAATTACCAATTAGTAATTAGTAATTAATAATTAATAATATGAGTCGCATTGAAAATTTACGCATTAGTAAGTCAACAAAATTAATTTCACCTAGTGAGATTCGTTTGCAAATTCCTATTTCCGATACGTCTGTGCAGACGATTAATCAAGGGCGTCAGGATTTTGATAATATATTGGAAGGGGTGGATGGTCGCTTTGTTGTTGTTGTGGGGCCGTGTTCTATTCATGATCCGAAAGCGGCTTTGGAATATACCGACAAGCTAAATAGACTTCGACAGGAATTGGGTGATAAATTATTTATTGTGATGCGAACTTATTTTGAAAAGCCGCGTACCATGGTTGGGTGGAAGGGTTTGATCAACGATCCTGATTTGGATGGAACCAATGAATTAGAGGAGGGGCTTAAGATCGCTCGTCGTTTACTTCTCGACATTACCGAAATAGGAATGCCAGTGGCGACGGAGCTTTTGGATCCGATTATTGCGGCGTATATTGGAGAACTGGTTTCGTGGGTGGCTATTGGAGCCCGCACAACTGAATCTCAGGCTCATCGCCAGATGGCTAGTGGGCTTTCGGCGCCTGTTGGATTTAAAAACAATAGCGATGGTAATTTAGATGTTGCCGTGAATGCGATGGGATCAGCCAAGAGCTCACATAGCTTTTTGGGTGTGAATAATGATGGAGATTGCTGTGTGGTTGAAACCAAGGGTAATACCAGTACTCACATTGTTTTACGAGGGGGTAATGGTCGATCGAATTATCATTCGGAAGATATTGAAAAATGTGAAAAGAAACTTGAGGCGAAAGGATTTGTTCCTAAAATTATGATTGATTGCAGTCATGAAAATTCAGGTAAGAATCATGAGAAACAAAATGAGGTGATTAAAGATGTGATTGCTCAAAAAAAATCTGGGAATCAATCTATTTTTGGCGTGATGCTTGAAAGTAATTTGTTTGAAGGAAAGCAAGGTACTCCAGATGATCTAAGCGACTTAAAATATGGTGTTTCGATTACTGATGCTTGCATTGGGTGGAACGAAACAGAGAAGCTTTTGAGATATTTGTATGAGGCGGTTTAATTATTGTCATTCCCTTGTAGAAGGGAATCTATATTAGAATCAGATTCCCGCCTTCGCGGGAATGACAAATGGGTTTTTTTGTTTTTCAGAGGTAAATCAAAAAACTCTTGCATTCAGTATGTATGGAATGTATAGTAATTCACGTAATGCAGTTTTTCATACATTTATAGTGATACATGATAAACATACTTAAGGAATTCGGGCGTGGACAGGTTACTCTCCCTAAGAAATGGCGAGAGCGTTTTAATACGAATGTTTATATCGCAAAAGAGACGTCTCAAGGGCTTTTGATTGTTCCTTTTACCGATGAATCCGTTCAGGTTGATGAACAAAAGTTGCAAGAAGAGACGAGTACCAAACCATCATCAGGTTTTTTTAAGAGGAAGACGATTGGAGGAGAATAATTGTTTCAAAACAAAACAAAAACAAAATTCAAAGGCTCCCTACTAGATAAATAATGGGGAGTCTTTGTTATAAAAAAATTGTCTCATCGCAGGTTGGAAAACCTACTCTTCGATTGGGGTTGTGAATCCTGTTCTTTGTGTGAGGATTTGGGTTGGTGAATGGAGAACGAAGAGTGGACTTTCTAGTCCGCGATGAGTTGCCAAAAAAAGTTTGACTTCTTTTTTTAGCACTCTATAATGGTGAGTGCTAATTATTGTTGTCATTCTGAGCTCTTTTGTCATCCTGAACTTGATTCAAGATCCATATAAATAGATTCCCGCCTTCGCGGGAATGACAAGGGGTGGTGGGAATGATAAAATGAAGTAGTTTTTAACTCAAAATCAAATGGACTTAAAAAAATTCACTGTTAAATCAACGGAGGCATTGCACGAGGCACAGCAGATGGTAACCAATGCTAATCAATCTCAAATTGAAACAGGGCATTTGATCCTTGCTTTGATTCAGCAGAAAGAGGGGATTGTTCGACCGATTTTGGAAAAACTAGGAGTGGATTTGATTCACTTGGAATCGGGATTGAAAGAAAGTTTATCTAAGCTTCCTACCGTTACTGATCCTCGGATTGTTATTAGTCATGAATTGAATAAGGCTTTGAATTTGGCGGAATCTGAGGCGCGGAATTTGGGTGATGAATTTGTTTCTACTGAGCATATTCTTTTAGGGGTTGTAAAACAAACTAAGCTTCTTAATGTTCGTGAATCGGATGTTCTGAAAGTGATGAAAGATCTTCGTGGATCACATCGTGTTACTGATCAGGATCCTGAGTCTAAATATCAATCCTTGGAAAAATATACGGTGGATTTCACTCAAAAAGCGAAAGAAGGAAAGCTTGATCCTGTGATTGGGCGTGATGATGAGATTCGTCGGGCCATGCAGATTCTTGCTCGTCGTACCAAAAACAATCCCGTACTTGTCGGCGAACCTGGAACCGGTAAAACCGCTATTGTGGAAGGGCTGGCTCAGCGCATTGTGAGCGGAGATGTTCCTGATACTCTGAAGAATAAAAAAGTTCTTTCACTTGATTTGGGCGCTCTTGTCGCTGGGGCTAAATTCCGTGGGGAATTTGAAGATCGCTTGAAGGCGGTTCTAAAAGAAATTGAAGATGCTGCAGGTGAAATTATCCTTTTTATGGATGAGCTACACACGATTGTGGGTGCAGGAGCGGTGGAAGGATCGATGGATGCCTCTAATTTACTTAAGCCTGCGTTGGCACGTGGTGAACTGCATGCGATTGGTGCCACAACGATTAAAGAATATCGAAAATACATTGAAAAAGACGCAGCATTGGAACGTCGTTTTCAACCCATCATGGTTTTGGAGCCGACTCCAGAAGATACTGTTTCTATCCTTCGTGGAATCAAAGAAAAATATGAAGTGCATCATGGAGTTCGCATTACTGATGCGGCGATTCTTTCGGCGGTAGAGCTTTCCACTCGTTATATTGGCGATCGATTCCTCCCCGATAAGGCGATTGATCTGATTGATGAGGCAACTTCCGCTTTAAAAATTGAATTGGAAAGTAAGCCAGTCGAACTCGATCAGCTGCATCGTAAGATTATGCAGTTGGAGATTGAAAAAGAGGCGCTCAAAAAAGAGTCCGATAAAGAATCGAAAGAACGTTTGGATAAAATCTCTAAAGAGGTGGAGAATTTAAAAGAAGATGCAGGTGCGATTGAGATTCGTTGGAAATCTGAGAAAGAATCGCTGGATGAATTTAGTGTCGATAAAGAAAAAATTGATCAATTGAAGATTGAAGCGGAACAATTGGAGCGTCGTGGAGAGCTTCAGAAAGTGGCGGAGATTCGCTATGGTCAAATTCCGGAATTAGAGAAAAAATTAAAAGAAGCTGAGGACAAATTAAAGAAAAAACAGGGGGAGAAATCGCTTTTAAAGCAAGAGGTGACTGAGCAAGATATCGCAGACGTTGTTTCTCGCTGGACGGGTATTCCAGTGTCTAAAATGCTTCAAACTGAAACACAGAAGCTCGCTAAAATGGAATCGCTTTTGGAAGAGCGTGTGATTGGACAAAAAGATGCGATTAAATCCGTTAGCGACGCCGTTCGTCGTGCTCGTGCGGGTATTAGCGATCCGAATAAACCTATTGGCTCCTTTATTTTTATGGGTCCAACGGGGGTTGGTAAAACAGAGCTGGCGAAAGCCCTTGCTGAATTTATGTTTAACGATGAGAAATCAATTATTCGCATTGATATGTCTGAATACATGGAGCGTCATGCGGTGGCTCGCTTAATCGGAGCGCCTCCAGGTTATGTGGGGCATGAAGAAGGCGGTCAGTTGACCGAAGCCGTTCGTCGAAAGCCGTACAGTGTGATTCTTTTTGATGAAATTGAGAAGGCACATCCTGATGTTTTTAACATCCTTCTTCAGGTTCTTGATGATGGACGTTTAACCGATAGTAAGGGGCGTGTGGTCGACTTTAAAAACACGGTGATCATCATGACATCGAACTTGGCAGGTGATGTGATTCAGAAATACGCTTTGGAAACGTCGTCGGAAGATATGATGATTGCAAAACTTTCTAAAGACGATAAAAATAAAGCCGAAGCCTATGAAAAAGAGCGGGAGAAAATGGTGAATGAGGTGAATGAGGTTTTGCGAAAGAGTTTTAAGCCTGAATTCCTGAATCGTCTCGACGAAACCATTATTTTTGAATCCCTTACCCTCAAAGAAATCACTCAAATTGTCGATTTACAGATTGTTGAAATGGAAGAACGACTTCGCGCGCATAAAATTGAGATCACCATTAGCGATGACGCTAAAAAACTTCTCGCCAAAAATGGTTTTGATCCTCGATACGGCGCTCGTCCACTCAAACGCTACATCCAACAAGCTATTGAGAATCCTTTGGCGATGATGATTGTTGAAGGATCGGTTAAAGATGGGGTGAGGGTGAAGGTGGAGGAGAAGGGTGGGGAGATATTAATTAAATAAACCCATGATTACTACAACCTTCCTCATCATTGCAATCATCCGAACCGTCCTTGTGGTGGCGGTGGTTTATCATTTCTGTAAATATTTTAATGCACATAAGCCGACGAATAAGTTTTTATTGAAACATTGGAAAAAGGATAAGCGATTGAGGGATTTGTTGATTCAGTACTGGTGGCAGTTTGGGGTGGGGTTCTTTTTGGTGCAGATTGTGATTAAAGGTGCTTTAAATATTTCTTGAGCTTTTTAAGGAAAAGCGTTAAACTAGGCTGGCTAAAACATGGAATAGGGAAATCCTTAAAATTGAAAATAATCTTCTTTCGCAGATTTTTCCAATTTTATCTCCACTTCGGTGCGGTCATGCGACCTACCTCCGTTCAGAACGGATTTCTCGCAATTGTATGGCGGGTGTAGCTCAGTTGGTTAGAGCGTCCGGTTGTGGTCCGGAAGGTCGTGGGTTCGAACCCCATCACTCGCCCCATCTCTTTGGCTTATCCCTTGAATTTTAGGCGTTTTTTTGGTATAATAGTAAGATAAATTTAACAATTGAACTAAATGGAGGCTATCTTCTTACAAATTGGGACAGGGATTATTAATGCGATCAACTCTAAGCTTGAAAAGACGATTGAGATGGCTCCTTTTATTTTGGGGGCAATAGCTGTGCTTCTGTTTGGTTGGATTTTAGCGGAAGTTGTGTCTCGGGTGATTGTTAATTTAGGTCATAAAATTCACTTGGAAACGATTGCTGATAAGATTGGCTTAAAGCACTTTTTGGATCGAACGAAGACTAAAAAAACTCCTTCTGAGGTTATTGCTTCGGGTGTGAAGGGGTATTTGATTTTTCTATTTTTTATTGAAGCGACTAAAATTGCTAAATTAACAGAGATAGCTGAGTTTTTATCGGTTATCTATGGGTACATTCCCGAGGTGATTATTGCCATATTCATTATGCTAGTGGGTGTCCGCATTGGACATACGCTTCAAGCTGTTATTGTTACCTCTCTTAGTTTTGCGAAGGCTAATACAGCTAATATACTTGGTTTGGCGGCAAAATATACCATGATTGCCTTTGCCGTGTTAGCTGCTCTTTCTCAGTTGCAGATTGCTGAGATTCTGATCAACATTCTTTTTGTAGGCTTTATTGCTATGCTGACCATTTCTGGAGGACTTGCCTTTGGCTTAGGAGGGAAGGATATGGTTGCAGACCTTCTAGACGATGTAAAAAAAGTGGAATTAAAAGAAATTAAGAAAGAGATTAAGGAAGATCTCATTGAAAGGGAAAAGAGAAAAAATCATAAGAAAAAGAAATAATATATTTCCAATGCTAGGTTCTTGAGCGACTTGGTCTTTTTTTTGTTATGCGCTATACTTTTCGGCGTGATTTAACCTCCTTTAATTCATGTATGATCCCTCGAAGATAGAGCCTAAATGGCAAGAATATTGGCTGAAGAATAAAACCTTTAAATCGGAAATTGATGAAAAGAAGGAAAAGTACTATGTGCTTGATATGTTTCCTTATCCCAGTGGAGCTGGTTTACATGTGGGTCATCCAGAAGGTTATACGGCCACGGATATTATCTGTCGTTATAAGCGAATGAAGGGGGTGAATGTGATGCATCCTATGGGATGGGACGCTTTTGGGCTTCCTGCGGAGAATTATGCCATTAAAACGGGTCAGCATCCCTCTAAGGTAACAGCAGAGAACATCGCGACGTTTAAAAGGCAGATTCAGTCCATTGGATTCAGTTACGATTGGGATCGTGAGGTGGATACGACTGATCCGAATTATTATAAATGGACTCAGTGGATCTTTTTACAGTTGTTTAAAAAAGGTTTGGCTTATGAGTCTGAGCTACCAATCAACTGGTGCCCGAGTTGTAAAACGGGTTTGGCGAATGAGGAGGTGGTGAATGGGAAATGCGATCGTTGCGGAGAGCAAACCACTAAAAAAATGCTTCGTCAGTGGGTTTTAAAAATTACTGATTATGCGGATCGTTTATTAGATGATCTAGAAGAGCTGGATTGGCCTGAACCAATTAAAATTCAGCAACGCAATTGGATTGGGAAATCCCATGGAGCCAATTTGAGGTTTCAAATTGCAAACTCGAAACTCGAAACTCGAAACTCGAAAAAAACTCAAAGCTCAAAGTCTGAAATTGAAGTTTATACGACGCGGCCGGATACTTTATTCGGGGCGACTTATATGGTTCTTTCCCCTGAACATCCTTTGGTTTACAAGCTAGTAACGGAAGATAAAAAAGAGGTGGTGGAGCAATATAAAGAAGCGGCGTTGATGAAATCGGATTTACAGCGAACGGATTTAAATAAAGATAAATCGGGTGAATTTATTGGAGCTTATGCGATAAATCCAGTGAACGGTGAGGAAATTCCTATCTGGATTGCGGATTATGTGTTGATGGGCTATGGAACAGGGGCGATTATGGCGGTTCCAGGTCATGATGAGCGAGACTGGGAGTTTGCGAAAAAGTTTGATTTACCAATTGTAGAAGTAATTGAGGGGGGTGATGTTCATGAAGCTGCCTATACGGAGGATGGTAAATTGGTTAATTCTGATTTTTTGGATGGACTGAATGTCGAAGATTCAAAATTTAAAATGATTCGATGGCTGGAAGAGAAGGGAATTGGAGATGGGGCGGTGAATTATAAATTGAAAGATTGGGTATTTAGTCGTCAGCGTTATTGGGGAGAACCGATTCCGATCGTCAATTGCGAAAAGTGTGGAGCCGTTCCTTTGGAGGAAAAAGATCTTCCACTTTTACTTCCGGATGTTGAAAAATACGAACCAACTGGAACCGGTGAATCTCCTTTAGCATCGATCACTGATTGGGTGGAAGTGGATTGTCCTAAATGCTCTGTTCCGGCGCGTCGTGAAACCAATACGATGCCTCAGTGGGGTGGAAGTTGTTGGTATTACTTGCGCTATCTAAGCCCGAACGACGACAAGCATTTTATTAACCCAGAGGATGAGAAATATTGGATGAATGTTGATTTGTATGTGGGTGGTGCTGAGCACGCTGTGTTACATCTATTGTACGCTCGTTTTTGGCATAAAGTTTTGTTCGATCTTGGATTCTTGCGAGACAAAGAACCGTTTCAGAAGCTTATGAATCAAGGTCTCATTCTTGGTGAAGATGGTGAAAAGATGAGCAAAAGCCGTGGAAATGTGGTGAATCCCGATGATGTGATTCGACAGTATGGTGCGGATACTCTTCGTTTATACGAAATGTTTATGGGGCCATTTGATGCAGTGAAGCCGTGGAGCATGAATAATATTGAAGGATCATTTCGGTTCCTTCAGAAGGTGTGGCGGTTGCTTGAAGAGGGGAATGTAGTAGATAAGGAGCCTGATGAGAATATTAATCGGCTGGTTCATAAAACCGTTAAAAAAGTGGGTGAAGATATTGATTCCTTTGGCTTTAACACCGCCATTTCTCAAATGATGATTTTAGCGAATGAGCTTTTGAAGTTAAAAGAAATTCCAAAAGAAGCTTTAGAAAAACTCGTTCTTATTCTTGCTCCTTTTGCTCCTCATTTGGGTGAAGAAATGTGGGAAAAGCTTGGGCATTCCGATTCAATTGCTTACGCGCCGTGGCCTAAGTTTGATTCAACATTAGTAGTCGACAATACATTTGAATTGGTTTTTGCCGTGAATGGAAAGAAACGCAGTTCCGAGGAGGTTCCATTGGATATTTCCGAAGAAGATGCCATTGAAAAAGCGATGGCCGATGAGGCGATTCAACGAAACACTGAGGGGAAACAGATTATCAAAAAAATCTATGTGAAAGCTAAATTGGTGAATATTGTTATTAAATAGTGCGAGTGCAAGTGCGAGTCTCAAGTGGGTTTTTAATAACCGTTTTTTTAATTAATCCAAATAGCATTTTGGTTATCTCTTCAATATCAGATCTTATTTCCTTAAATTGCTTTTGATCAACTGGGTATTGATTGAAGATAATTTGAAAAATAGCAATTACTTCAAATGCTGACCCTCTGCTAATAATATAAAATCGACGACGATCAGGAACTGTAAAGCGACCAACACCTTCAGCAATATTAAGGGCAATCGAAGTTGAAGCTCTTTTTAATTGTTTTTGCAAAAAATAATCAATTGATTGATTTTCATTCAAAAACGAAAATATCTTTTTATTTAAATTTAATGTCTTTTTATAAACATCTAATTGCTCAAAATCAAACATAATAAAATAGTTAAAATACAAAAAAACCTTTTGATTCAAAAAGGGTATTACTTTTATCACATCAATTGTCGTAGGTCAATACTTGAGACTCGCACTTGCACTCGCACTTGAAGATTATTCCTGTTGAATAATGGTGAAGTCGAATAATGGTGAAGTCGTTTTTGGCGTAACCGTTGAGGTGATGGATTGTTTGAAGCGCCTGTAGTATCCATCAGACTTAATGGTGAAGTGAGGATAGGGGATTTTCTTACTAGCTGAGGAATAGACATCATATTCAAAATACGGAATTTCTATTCTTTGCGTTCCACCCTGAACGTGTTCCATGGGTGCAATGATTAAAAATTCGAATTGAATTTTTGAATGTGAACTATCGCTAAATGAACGAGCAATAAAGGCTTCGATGCTTTCGGGATTCCCTAATTCATTTTTTCCAAGGCTTAAATTGGTAATATCTACATCTGGGTCTGCTGCTGCTGCACTAAAGTCATCTTCGCATGGTTGAGAGCCAGGATTCGTATTTGCTTTAACGCATCCCTTTATAGGTATTAGGCTTTTATCTCCTCCATCGGTGAGTTTCCATAGAATAACAGGGTCTAAAGTGCTGTCTTCATTTACTAGCCCGTCACAGTCATGGTCTTCAGGATTTGATAGCGCTCCCGTTGATTGATCTATGTAGCAATTGATTTCAGTTGGATGCCCTTCAGGATCTTCGTTAAGAAGCCCATCTTGATCATTATCAATAAAAAGTTTACCACTTGATATGACCCCACTAGGAACTCGGAAGGTGATCTTGAAAACGCCTAAATTATTTAAAGTTTGAATCCTATTTGTGTCAAAAGATTCATCATTTATTGCGTTTATAACTTCATCACTATTATTGTTATCATTGTAAAGATGAATAATTAATTTTTGTTTTTCAAAAAGTTCTCCACTCCATTTATTTTCTCCGCTTTGACTTTCAATTACCCATTCATTACACCAATCACCACTATCACCTTCGTTGCAAGCATCTGTTGTCTCATCAAACACATTATACCTTTGATCTCCACTGTCTAAGGCTGGGGTTTGATATCCAGCAAAATGGGGGCCAAGTTCATAAAGAGCATCTTCAATACCTGCTTCAGCGGCTAAATAGGCACGATTACTTGCCTCAATCCTTTGAATAGATTGCATGTTGCGAATGACTAGTTCGTTGGCTGCTGCGGATGACACCATTAATAGGGCAACTAAGCCAGTCACTAGTGGAAGAGAAATACCTTTGCGGTTTAAGCTTTTAAATTTCAAGGTAACAAATTAGTTATATTGCAGGTAAAGTTTAGAGTAATGCTGTTTAAGATAGGGGCGATATCAACTCCATTCCCAGTTAGCGTCGCTCGCCATCGAAGGCTCAGTCCGTCTGAAGTGAATGTGTGAGGGCTTCCAATACCTTCAGTGTATGGTTCGTAATTTCCTCCATCATTTGTAACTTCATAAGTAATATCAATATTGTTAGGTTGATCAATATTGTCAGCAGAATGGGTAATGGTTACTGATTCGATATTGGTACAATTGTTAGTGTCGACAGGGGTTGGGTTGCTTAGAGCTACTTGAGAGGTTTCAGTGATAGGGGAGATGGTAATCGTTCCAGCTGTTGAATCTTGATAGACAGTTGAGGCTGCATTCAGATAGAGGCTGCTTGTAAAATTATCGTAAAACATCAATCCAGAGCTTCCGATGCAGTATTGATCATCAAGCCCAGCATATCCATTTCAGTTTTCATCACTATTTCCACCATCTCCCGCTAGACTATCTGTATCATCACAAATTTCCATAGCGGCTGGAGTGCAGCATTCAGGTTCGAATAATTCAAGACTGAAGGCAGCTGCTATATCGCTATACATATCAATGTGGTCTTTTCTATTGGTGTTAGTAGCTTCAATGAAGCGGCAGTTGTTATTAATGCCATCAGAGCAAAGTTCAGTTGTATTTTCGATTATGCCTGGATGAATATCTACATTTAAATCATTACAATCGTAAGGAGGCCTTTCATCCCCAGTAATATTCCCTTCACAATTTCCGCCTGATTGATAAATATAAGCACTTTCGATTCCAAACTCGTCTCCGTCAGTGTCGACACAGCAGGCAGGGTCACTATGATCCCATCCAGCATCACTTAGACTTGGATACAAATCATTAATTCCACTGCAATTATTGTCAACAGGTTTACTTTTTAAATTAAATTCTACTCCATTTCTTGTAAAAATAGGATAATCTTCTGGATACCTGGCATCGTCACAAATTTCAACTTGTCCGGGTTTTATGTTCCCACCAGACAGACTTGGATTGTCATTGAATATTCCGTAGTCGTTACAATCGATTTCACCAGGATCATTTTCAATTCCTCCTCCGGATGATGGGTCGGGTTCACAAACTCCAGAAATCAATGCGCTTGCACCGTCATTATCTACATCTGGGCAACAATCTTCATCCTCTTGGTCAAAAATCTCATCACAATCCTGATCTAGATTATCAAAACAAACGCTACCATCACTCAATATATCTTCATATAAAAATTCTTCGCTTGGAACCTCTCCACATAATCCTCCAGCATCAATACACTGCTCGTCATTGTCCGTGTCAAATAATGCACATAAAATATCCTTATCGTAATCCATTAAATAACCTTTTGAATTATCATCTGATAATCCGTAGTCTGATGGGGCAAGTTCACAGTCTTTTACATTATTACTGCATATTGTTTCTTGGCAGGCTGAATCAAATTCGTCGGCACCTTCTTCCTTCGTATCTTCGTTATAGTCACAATCGTTATCCCAATTGTCAAAACACAATGCATCTACTTCTTCTTGTAGCTTATGATCTCCAGTCTCTATATCGGCTTTGTCACAAAGTCCTCCAATGTCGATACACTTTTCATCAAGTTCATTGCTTTGATCAGAATCTTGAGCTCCCAAAAGATAGTTTCTTGGTGAATAATCGGGCTTTACAAATGGATTGTTGATTCTTGGGTCCAGTTCGCCGTTGGAGCACATATAGTTGATACAGCTTTGATCAAATTCATCAGCGCCCGTTCCTTCTGGATTCTCGGGGTCGTAATTACAGTCATTGTCATAACCGTCGTAGCAATTATTTCCCGTTTCGTTGCCCGTTTTTTGTCGGAAGATACAAATACCACCAACATCAATACATTCCTCTCTAGGGTCTAAGAATCCATTGTTGCAAAGTTGGAATAAGCAGGTTGGGTCGTCGACGTCAGCGACTCCGTTACCGTCGTTGTCGATTCCATCGCTGCAACGTCTTTGTTTACAAAGAATAATGTCATTTTCATCAAAACTACCATCGCTACAAGAGCCCACCTCATTCTGCTCTTCATAAAAAGTCCTTCCTCCTTCAGGATCGGAGTCAAATGGAGCTTCTGCATCAAGTCCGCCAGATGTTACTTCGCTTGGAATAGTCTCACCGCCAAGCTCTATTCTTGTTGGAATAACCAATCCAGCAATAATACTGTCAGCAGCGGTTACTTCATAATTATCAGTGTCACAAATAGGCCAAATTCCCTGAGTGCATACACGAATTGCTCCACCTAGCAGGCTTCCTTGGGCACTGCATGATTTTGTATCTCCGTCGATGCATTCTTGTAAATTACATTCAGTTATGATGGGTGTGAATGCACGTGTAGAAATAGTAGATTCCAATGGAATAGATGGAGTATTCCCCTTAAAGCTATTTGCGATTTTTGGATTGGCACGCGCATTTACCTTTATCGTAACGTGGGGTTGAATTTGGGTGGTTGGATCTAGGTAAGCTTTATGTGGATCATCTTGTGGAGTGATGATGAATTTTAAATTCGTAATATCTAATGAATTTGGGGTGATGTCGACAAAACTGCTATCTTCAATGTCATCAGGATTATCCTTAATAGTGTTAATTGTACCGAAGCAGCTTGGAAGGTCTGGGAATACTTTTTCAATAACTTCTCCCTTACAGCCAAATCCTTTTTCACATACCCATGTGTCAATGAGGCCATCTCCTTCACCTGTATCTCGAGGGCATTCCCCAGGGATTCCATTGTTGCATATTTGGTCTAATCCACAATCTTTTCCAATGAGTTTTAGCATGGCGATTTTTCCGATGATATTCCCGAAGCCATCATCCATTTCAATTCGTCGAATATAAGTTCTTTTGGTTCCACTTCCATTGATTAAATAAAGTTTGTCCTGAATTTTATCCTCGATAGGAGGAGGAACCCCCTCCCTTCTTCTTCCTATACTTGCGTCATCAAAGGTTCCATATTGCTTGTCAGGTCCTGCGTTGTAGAATTGACGGCTGTATTGGCAATAGTTTTTGCCATAGGTTTCATTGATTCCAATGCCTCTAAAATTGGTTTTTTGATTGTAATATTCTTCATAATCAATGGTCCCACCTCTTACTTCTTTTACAATTCTTTCCATTGTAAAACGCGCTTCTTCATAAACAATATTAGCTGCTTTTAAATTTCTGACTGAATTATAAAAATTTGTATAAATTCCGGCTGCTGATACTACGAGTATTGACAAGATAATTGTCGCCATTAAAAGTTCGATAATGGTAAAACCATCGTTTCGCGATTTTTTAATTTTAAGTTTTAAATTTTTAAACATTGGCTTAATTCTTAGTTCTAGTTATTAAGGCTTTCTCTTCCTAGGTAGTCGGTTATATGAGTGATAAGTTCAACACTTGGATTTCGATTACCCTCTTGCCAGCTGACAGTTGAGGTGATGCGCATGCGATTGTGCGAAGGGCTTAGTGGCTCTAGTGGGTCGGTTTCAGAAAGCAATTCTCCACTATTCTTCAAATAATCAATGGTAATAATTCGTTTTAAGGCTGTTTTTCGTATTATTTTTTCACCCACTGAATCATATGTAACTCTGTTCAAATCGTCATTTGGGTTGTATGCGTGATTAAAAATATCTTCATCATTGTCGTAAATGTGGTCACCGTCAGTGTCTAAATATGTGGCATCGATGTCCATCAAATGTAATGTTGCGATATCTTCCCATTTCTCATCTACCTTTCGGTAGGTTCTGTTTTTATCGGTGTTGTAGTAGTAATTAAGTCCAGTTGTTGTTGCGTCGGGGATGTCTGCATTGGGTTTTTGATTATTAAGATCTCTTTCATTACCCTCTATTTCATCATATTCGGTTAATATCCAACGCTCCGTTTCGGCTTGTTTGTAAATCAAGTAGCGCCCTGGTTGGATGGGGGTGCCCCCATCGCATCCAATGTTTGAGTTAATATCTGGCATGTGATTCCAACAAACTCGACGTCGACTGTTATACCTAAGCCAATTGGTATCACGAATGTTTCGAACTGTTTCAACACCTTCCCTTGCAACATTGATTGCAATGATTCGATTCTTTGACCCATTCATATTTCTTAATGAATAACCGATAATTGCCCCAGCGGTTGTTACCCCTACTGCCAAAATTACCGTTGCAATAATGGTTTCTAAAATTGTTTCCCCCCTTTTATTTAATCTAAATGGATTCATTGTTCTTTTTTAAAATCGAATTCACTACAATTAGTGTGCTTAATGGTTGGGAAGGTTTTTACTCTTATAATATCAATGGTTTGGCATGCCTTGCTTGAATTTTCGCGTGCATTTATGTTAAAAAATCGCATTTCTAGCTTTTCTAAATCTTTTATTTCAGATTCTCCCTGTGGAATAGAGTTACTTCCAACGTAAGTGTCGGACAGAGGGGGGCGGAAAAATATGACTGCCTCAGTGGCGGTGGGTTCTGGATCTTGATTGCTATTGCCGTTATCCCACCTTATTACATCGTCATAAATGAAATATTGAAATTCAGCTTGCTTAGGGAGGCGGTAGGTTTCTATTATATAATCAATTTCTAAATCACTCCCTGTAAGGATTCCCTTGTCGAATAGTTTGACGTTTTTGTCATCATCTCCTAGGCTTGCAAAAAGTGTAAAATGGGGTTCATCATCTGTCGGTATTAAATTAATGTAAACTCCGTAGCCATTCAGGGGAACAATTTGCTTTCCTGCAATGCTACTAAAAACAGACTGACTTGAGGTTGCCATGTTTCTTGCCGTTTTTATTATACTTAGCATTTGCGTTAATGAATTGTTAAATTCAAAACGATCCCTCTCGGTGTAGTAGGTTCGCGTTCCAACGGTTGATAAAATTCCGATAATAATTGTTACTATCAGCATTTCAGCCATGGTAAAACCACTGCTTCGCGAATTTTTAACCCTGTCTGCCGACAGGCAGGTTTTAAATTTTAAATTTTTCATTTAGACAAAATTTGTTTGGTGATTATCTTGCTAATTTCAACTCCTGGTTGATTAAAGGCATCGACTTTGTATATGAGGCCAAGCAGGGCGACTTGGAATTCAAAAAGCATAAAAAGGGCTCCCATAGCCTCTGCATTTACCTTTGAAATATTGAGAGTGATGTTCGGCCTTTTGTTTTTTGATAGTGATTCTGCTGTTCCTGTGTAGGCAGCATTGATTATTTCGCTTAAATTCTTGTTATTTAGGAAATCGAGTTTTTTCGGGAGATGATTTCCTATGTTTAACGGAGAATCATGTTTAAGAACATTTAGAAAAATAAACCATTTATTGTTTGGTCCTTCGTTGAACAATTGTAATTGAGAATGCTGATCGGTGGTTCCGAGTGCATTGATTGGGGTTGGTCCCGTTGATTTGTTTTTACCAATGCTTTCAGCGAGCAATTGCCGATACCAGTCGCCGACACGAAATAGGGGATTGCTATAAGGCATCATCACAGTCATTCCTTTTCCTTTTTTTCGATCTAGTAAATACTGAAGTGAAGCCAAAATGAGTGCTGGGTTTTTTTCGGGAGATGATTTTTGAATAATCTCCTTCATTTTTTTTGCCCCTCGCATTAAGGCTGAAATATCGATTCCAGCAAGTGCTGTTGGGACAAGCCCGACACTTGAAAGTACGCTGAAGCGCCCACCGACTTTTGGAGGAACATCAAACATTTCAATTTCTTCTTCTTTCCCCAATGGCCTTAGTAGTCCTCCTTTTGGATCGGTTATAAAAACAAAATGGTCGTTAATCTTCTTCACTTTTTTTTGAACCAGCCTTTCTTTGAACAAGCTGTAAAGCGCCATTGGCTCTGTTGTTCCTCCTGATTTTGAAATGACAATGAAAAGACTTTTCTCTAGGGAAATTCTTGAAAGTAACTCATTTATAAGGTCGGGATCGATATTATCAACAAAAAAGAGGTGAGGTACTTTATCGAGATAGTGGTATGAGCCGAGTAATGCATCTTTTAAGGCTATTCCTCCAAGTGCTGATCCTCCAATTCCAAGGACAACAATGTTTTTCCATTTGTTTTTCTCCTGGTTTTTTATAAATGTTTTTATCTTTCGAACTAACTTTTGATCATCGGGTAGATTTAAAAAGTCATATCCCATTTTGTTTTTCGATTGAAAAACAGTTTTAATATGAGGACTATTCTTCTCTAGAAATCGGCTAAAAACACGCTTGCTCACCCCATGGCGAATACCGATTTTTTCGCTCAGCGCATTTTGAATATCGATCTCGATCATATTTCTTTTTTATTTGGTGTGTTTTTTCTGTCGTTAAGTATACCTTATTCTCGAGAGGAAAATAAAGGAAATTTCTAACTTTTTGAATCTGAGACCTCTGCCTACTGGCAGGCAGGTCTGAAATTTATAATCTGAGATGATTTAGGCCTGTTTTAAGAAGTATTTGATGGCATCTTCTGTTTTTTCGATATTGGGTGGCATTTTTGCGAGAATTTTTATCACTTGGAACTTTTCATACCCTAATCCTATCAGTGCTTCGATAACTTCTTCATTGTATGTTTCTATTTTTCCGGTTGTACCGATGCTGATTGGAGTGAGCTTATTTTTCAATTCTAAAATAAGGCGTTCAGCTGTTTTCTTGCCCAATCCTTTTATTTTTGTAAGAAGCCCCACATCTCCACTTAAGATGGCTTGTTGAGTCATATGAATGGGGGCCGATAGAATATCCATTGCCACTTTAGGACCTATTCCCGAAACGCTGATTAATTGCTCAAAAAACTTCATTTCCTCTTTTTTCGAAAAGCCATATAGGGAAATATCGTCTTCTCGGACGGACATATGGATATAAAGCTGAATTTTTTGATCTTCTTTGGTGGAGACAATTAATTCGGTAGGTACGTTGACTTTATATCCAACGCTTTGTGCCAGCACTAAGAGTGATTTTTCGCCTTTGTCGATGATGAGTCCGTTTATGTATCCGATCATAATTAATCTTTTATTTAATGCGCTATTATTTTACCTTTTTTCCCTTAAAAGAAAAGGATTAAGCAGTAAGGATTAAGAATTAAGCTGGATTATGCAACTTATCTTAATTTTTTAATCTTACTTTAGTGTGGCTTTTCGGGGTAAAAAATGCTATAATATGTAGATTAAATTGTCTCTAAATGAAACTCTTCTCATCTCAGAAAATTCGGAAATTTTTTGCCAGCTTACTTATTTTAAATTTTATTTTTATCGGTAGTGCTTTTGGGCAAATGATTCCTCGAGACGAATTGGTAGGGGATGATCCTGAAATTTTCCCTTTTGCTCCCGCTTCAGATGATCCTTATAGTGAAGATTTTTATGAAGTGACTGATGATGGGCTTTACGATTCTGATGGTAACTTGATTGAATCAGCTGAACTTGAAAGTGAAGCTGTTTTTTACGATGCTGGGGATGGTTTTGATGTGGTTTTTGACAATGAAACCACTGAAATCTCTTTGCCGAGCGATGAAGACAGTGCTTTTGAGGCCTATCGAGAAAGTATTATTGAAAACTGGGGTGGAAAACGTGCTTTTACCGAAAGTCGCCTTGAAGGAATTAAGACAAACTTAGAAGATGAAAAAAAGAATTTTCATGAACTTGAAAGGGAAATTGATACCATTGAAGATAAGCTAGATCCCATTCGAAAAGAAATTGAAACTCTTAAAAAGCAAATCGATTTACTAAATAAACAATTGGTTGAGTCTAAAACGAAAATTAAGAATGTTGAGTTTCAAGTGGCTGAAAAACAAATTCTCTTAAAAGACCTTATGTGGGATCTGAATAAGAGTTCAATTTCCTTGGATATTCAGCGTGAAGTGGTTTTAGATTATGTTTTATTGGTTTATCAGGAAGAGGAGCAGTTTTTGGACTTTTATAATGAGAGTTCAAGTACATTAAAACTCCTTTTGGCGGATAATAGTGTGAGTGAGAATTTGTTGGGACGTGAGTATTCCGAAGTTCTTGAATCAACAGGGCGTAAGCTCTTTTACGATCTCCATGATAAAAAAGTCGACCTTGAGAATAAACAGCTTGTTGTTGAAGAAGAGAGAGATGAATTAGACTTCTTATATCACTCTTTAAATCAGGAGCGTCGTATTTTGAAGGAAGGTCGTGGGTCTAAAAAAGATCTTCTTGAGAAAACTCGTGGTGAAGAAGAAGAATTTCAAAAGCTTCTTGATGAATCAATTCAACAGCAGCTTCAGTCTGCTATTGCGATTCAGAATATGCAGGATAATATTGAATACATTGAGGAGAAGCTTGATCTTTTGGATGAATCCTTAGAGCGAGTGGAATCCATCAATAGCGACTCTGAGGAGGCTCAGGCACTTCTTGCTATTGAGGAAGAGGTTGAAGAAAAAGAAGATGAAATAGCGGATGAATTTGAGGGTGAGATCGATGAGGAAATTGAGGGGAAAAGGCAACATCCTTTGTCTTGGCCCATTCCTCCTGTGGCGGTTACTGCTTATTTTGAGGATCCTACCTACCCTTCTCGATGGGGGGTTCATAAGGCGGCTGATCTGAGAGCGAAGCAATTTACTGAAATTGTTGCCCCAACCAATGCTTATGTTTTTCAGACAAAAGACAATGGAATGGGATATAGTTATATTATTTTAGCTCATAAAAACAAACTCATTACTGTTTATGGTCATGTGTCTGAAATTTTAGTGAAAGCGGGTACGGTTGTGAAAGAGGGGGAAGTGATTGGATTAAGTGGGGGTACGCCAGGAACAAAAGGGGCTGGTTGGCAGACAACAGGTCCTCATCTTCATTTTGAAGTTTGGCATAAGGGTGAGCAGGTAGATCCTTTGGATTACCTTCCTATCTTTGAACTTCCTATCGAATACATTCCTGATCGATTTTTGGACGTAAACTAAAAAATCGAACTTCGAATTTCGAAAATCGAATTATTCGATATTTTCTGTGGTTATTTTGAAGTTTGTTTTTCGATTTTCGATTTTATTAAAATGACATATTCACCTTTTGGCTTTCCTTCGGGGAGTTTTTTTTCGATATCCTCCAAGGTCCCACGGAAAAAGGTTTCGTGTATTTTGGTTAGCTCCTTGGCAATAACTATTCTAGTGTTGGGTTTCAAATATTTTTTAAGTTCTCCAACGGTTTTCAAGAGCCGATGAGGGGATTCATAAAAAACAACGGTGTGTTCTGATCCTTCTATTTTTTTAAACAAAGTTTGTCGACCCTTTTTAACAGGCAGGAAGCCTAGGTACAAAAATTTATCGATTGGAAGCCCTGCGGCGCATATTGCGGTAATTAGTGCGGTTGCTCCTGGAATTGGGATAATTTCTACATTGGCTTTAAGCGCTGCCTGAATTAATGTGAAGGCTGGATCAGATATCCCAGGGGTTCCTGCATCAGAGATCAAGGCCACATCACTTCCGTTATTTAGATATTCCATTATTTTCTCTACCTTCGCCTGTCCACTGTGGCTATGAAAAGATAATAATGGCTTTTTGATGTCATAATGTTTCAATAAAATGCCTGAGTGACGGGTGTCTTCGCAGGCGATTAAATCGACTTCTCCTAATATTCTTTTGGCTCGAAAAGTTAGGTCCTCCAAATTGCCAATGGGAGTCGCAATGATGTAAAGCTTTCCCGTTTTATTCATTGGACATGAGGTGTAAATGAATATGGAACACAATTTGTCCTGCTGACTTGCCGACGTTGAATAGAAGTTGATATCCTTCTAGGTTTTTTTCTTTCCCTATTTTTTGTGCGACGGCTACCATTTTTCCCACTAAGGCATCATCTCCTTCTTCTGTCTTTAGGTCTTTAATGGTTTCGATGTGTTTTCGGGGGACAATTAGTATATGCGTTTTGGTTTTTGGGGCGATGTCGTTAAACGCAATTATTTCATCGTCTTCGTAAATAACTTCAGAATCAATTTCTTTGCTGATGATTTGGCAGAAAATACACATATTTATAAATTTAAAATTGATTAGATTTCTAAATTGACTTCTGGCATTGGTGGCAGGTCTTCGTTGTCTTCGGTAGCTTCGCCCTGTTCACCACTTTTGGCAGATTCTTCGATAGGGATAGGAGTAGCGGCTGGTGGAATTTTTGGAAGAACCTTTTCTTCCCTTTCCTTTCGTAGTTGATTGATGATTTTTTGAATGTTTTCGAAGGGCTGATTTCCAATCAATCTATATTGATTAATAAAAATGGTTGGCTGAACGTTGATGTTTTTTTCAGCTGCATACTTTATATCCTCTTGAATTGATTCTTGATGAGCGCTTTCCTCCATACAGTTATCAAAAAGATCTGCCTCCAATTCCAATTCACGTGAAAATGCTTTAAATGATTTTTTATTTAGATCTGCTTTTTCGTCGTGAATTTTTTGATGCATCGTCCAAAATTTACTCTGGTCTGCTGCGCATTTTAAACTCATTGCTGCCTGATTCAATACAGGCTCATTGATATTGGGAATAAAATAAAGACGCACGTTCATTTCATCGGTTTCTTTTTCAAGCTCTTTTATTTTTGCGAGTGTTCCATTGGTAAAAATAGTGCACTTTTCACAGGTTAAGTTTTCAAAAATTTCGATATTGATTTCTTCAAAATCTTTTTCAAATTCCTCTTCTTCTATGTTTTTGAAGCTTACATCTGGCGAGTCTTGAACGACTTCTACGGGCTGACCGTTTTTGCCCATGACCATTAAAAAGGCTAGGACAATGCTGATGAATGTTGATGAGTAAAACGTTTTCATTAACTTTATTTATTGGAGTCAATTTTACCATTAATCGTCTTTCCAGACCAAATGAAATCAAATTTTCCTTCAAGCCCTTTTTTTATTTCATTTATGGGAATTTTTTCATTGAAAAAACCATAGATTCCGGGCCCTTTTCCACTTATTTCACTTTCTGTTGCTCCGTTTGAAATTAATATCTCTTTAATGTTTTTTAGATCTGGGAAATGTTTAAATACTTCTTTTGATTTCCATTCTTTTTTGAATTTAATGTATTTAGGAATGATTAAAACTACTTTTTGCTCTTCTTTCCCATTAATTTCTATTAATTTAGGTAATTTTTTGTCTACCTTTTTTGCAATGGCTATGAGCTCTTTTTTGTTCAAATTGAATCCCCATAATTCATTGAGTACTTTGAGTGTTTTGGCAGCATTGCTCAATTGTGAATTTAGTCCGCTGAAAGTAGGAATGTTTTTTTGAATGATTATTCTTGCACCAAACTTATTTGGTCTTAATTCTTGTAATTCTGAAGCCACTTTAAATACAGGATTTAGGTGATTGGTTGGAATTTTATAACCACTTTCCTTTTCGATTTGAATTTTTCGCTCGCTTAACACTTCAATTTTTATTTCATCGAATAGATCAATGGCATAAAGCGATCCGTTTGATGAGGTGATGTAGGCTGGTGTTTTAAGGGTTATTTCTTGCATTGATTTCATCTTATCATATCAATTGATTGTGTTATGATGGTTTTACTTCGTTGAAAAAACTCTCAAAATTGATATAATTATAAAGGTAAACATCATTTTATAAATGGCTCATCCCGATCATCATTCAAAGGCGCCTTCAAAAAAACCCTCTGTTTCTAAGTCAGTTGATTCTCTGATTCAAAAAAAGAAAGCTGAAAAACAAGCTGAGGTTTCTGAATCAGTTTCTAAAAAACAGGCGGGTGTTCAGGAGGGGGTTGCGGAGGTAATGGGAGGTGTCGAAAAGCCGAGTGAAAAAGTGTCTGAACGAAAAGGAGAGACAGGTGAGAAAGGGGATCTTTCGTCGGGGGGTGGCTCTTCTGATGACGATCAGATTCAAGCGGTTTCTAGTGACCTGAAAGACTATAGTTTTCCGTCGGAGGAAATTATGGTGAAAAAGGTTCGTACTGCTATCAATGCTCAAATTAAATTAGAATGGAAGCGAGCTACTAAATATCAAGATAATCTTGGCTCAGGTGGGGCGGATGGATATAATCATGCGATTGCTCGCATCCGTAGCCTAAAAGAACTGATGAATTCTTTGTTCACAGCTACTTTTGGATTCCTAAAAAACATGTACGTTAAGTACTTTACTCCCGATGGGAAGCGCCGTTCGGCGGAAGATCTTTAGCTCACTAGTAATTCTTCTTCTAATGGCATTTCGATTACTTCTTCTTTGTGCTTTTCACCGTACTCTCCTAAGCTTTTCTCAAGAATATCCGCCATTCCCATCACCTTGTATTCAAAAATTTCTCCCATTCCAAATGTCACAGCATCTTGTCGGTGCTCGAGTCGGTCATCTGGTTTATCTCGTAATTCTCGAATTATCTCCTCAATGGTGTGACGATTTAAATCTTTCCCAATAGAGTCATCACGCTCCCAGCCGGCTTCGTTGACGAACCATTCTTCTCCGTCCCAATAAATCCCAAGGCTTCCTTTTCTTTCTTCATTGAAGAATCCTTTTAGCTCCTCTTCGTTTTGAATCCCAATATAGCCAAACGTTTTGGCTAGTTGATAAAGGGCATAGGAAGCTTCATTATTGGTTATTTTTTCATTTACCGTTTCGAAGTGCATCGGTTGATCCGTTTCAATGCTTGCAATCACATTCAATACCGCTCTTTCATCAAAGTCTGCCATGACTTTTTGAATTGCTTTTTCCTCTAGCTGTTTTAATTTTACAGGGTCTTTGGGTAGTTCTCCAGCTAATCTCATTTCGTTCTGAATCGCTCGTGCCCATTTTGCTTCACAAGCTTTATTGGCTTCAATTTTTCGGTTATAGAGCAGGTAGCTTTCAACTTGATCTCGGAAATAAGTTTCGTTGTCAGTAATGGTTTCCTGATTCTGATTGATGTATTTGTTGAGCTGCCAATAGTAATCAACAAGTTCTCCATCGCTCATGTCTTCAAATTTTTGAGCAAGTAGAGGGTGAACTGATTCTTTTTTATTAAATACCTCCCAATTAACTCGTAACGCGATCATTTGATCGATTCCCATTTTCTCAAATTCGAATTCATCGGCCATCAAATCTATTTTTCCAAGTTGGAAATGTTCAACTCCTTGTTTTTTTAATTTTTCTCTTTCGTTAATGGCGGTGGCAAATAATCTTGACTCATGAAGTCTGCCTTTGGCTTTGCTGTAATCGGATGATCCTTGGAAGTCATGAACCACTTCCATATATTTTGCTCGATATTCATCTTCTCTTTCGAAACGAATCCCTTCCGTTAGGATCAGCGCTTTTACGATATTCCCTTTAATTTCTTCATGCTCAGCTATAATGCTGTCTCTGGTAGCGAAAGTGAAAACAGCTCGATAGGAATCTCCCGCGGAGTACTTTTTTCCTGTACTAGCCCAATGATGCATTAGGGTTCCGTAATCATAATTCTGAGCCCATTCTTTAGGTTCCGTTTCATGCTCTAGAGCGGATTCGTAGGCGGTGTCACTCATGTAGACATAAGGAGCGGCTGCAAATCCAACTACGGCGGCGGATGTTGAGGCAGCTCCAGCAACCACCATAGTGGCTACTTCGGCAGTTCCTGCTACCGCGCTAATTCCTCCTTTTTGAAGATATAAGCTTTGTTTTTTCTTATTGTCTGTATTGGCGGCGCTGTAAAAATCGAAACCAGCTCCTATAAAGGCGGCGGCTCCAAATGTGACAGCACTTACTGGCTTTAATATTCGTATTGCCTTTGCTACTGCTCCAGCCCCTCTTACAAATCGAACATATTGCCCACTTTGCTGTGTTGCTTTTCTTAAAATAACTTTAATTTCATCTAAGTTGTCGGTTTTAGCAATGGCTCTTATGGCCCATTTTTCCACTTCAACCCCCTGGTTGCTTAATAGTTTCTCTACTTGCTTGAAATCTTTAATTTTTCCTAATTCATCGATGTGAGAAGCGGTTACTCGAACTCCGCGGAAACGCCTTACTGCCTCTTTACCCTTTTTAGCAATTTCTTCTGTAGATTCTCCAATTTTATCGTAAAGTCCTGCTTTCATTTTTCCGAGTTGTCGAGCCATTTTTCCTTTTATTCCTAATTTCCCTTCATATAATTTTACCATTTCAACAATCTCTCCTTGTTTTGTGCTGAAGTTTTTAAAGTGTTCACTTAGTTGCCCTAAAGCTTTTTCTTTTTGCATAATTTTTAGCACTTGACTATCAATTGCTAAAAAGTGATCAACGGCTTTTTGCCCCACTGCTGTATTTTCAAATAGAATATCTAGATCATCAATGTGACGATATATAAATTGAGCTTGCCTTGTGTTAGGCGTTAACATGATTTTTTTAAGCAGTTGATTTTGAGCGCCGATTCGATCTAGGCTTCTTTTTGCAAAATCTAGTGCCTTTTTTCCTTCATCTGTTTTTCTAAATTCCACTAAAGACATTCCTTCTCTTCTTGCAGCCGCTTCCATAATCCATTGAACCGATCGTTGAGGACTTTGAAGACTTTCCGTGAGTCTTGTATAGCTCCTGATTATTTCGGGGTTAGCATTTAATACTTTTAGTTCCCGTCTTCCCATTCCTTTCCAAATTGCTGCCCTTTCCACGAATAATTCGACGAATTTAGCACTTGTTTTTCCATCTAGGTTTTCAATGGCATTTAAAATTCTGAAATCATTGATTAGATTTGGATTTTTAACAATCGCCTCCAGTATTTCCTGATTGGTATCAAATAATTTAAATAATTCAGCAGCTTTTTTTGGATTGCTTGCAATGAGTTTTGAAAATGAGTGTTCAGGATTAAATAGTAGAAGGCTACCTATTCTTATTCGAGCCGCTTTAGGAGTGCCTTTCATTCCATCGATATTCGACAGAAACTTATTGTTATCAATGCCATACTCTTTTGCAACCCTTGTCATTGTCGTGCGCCATTTAATGGGATCAATTCCACTGCGATCAGCATTGGCTAGTTCTAGTATTTTTTCGATCTCTTTCGACATTCTATTGTAGCTTCCTGCCTTTCTTGAATAGGACTTCTTTCCTAGTACTTTACTCTCTCGGTACGCTTTATTCATTTCTACCGCTCTCTCTGCTGCAATTTTTTCATAGGTGTCTAATCGCCTAATAAGATCATCGGTTAACTCCACTTCTCCACTGGCAATTTTTTGTGTTAATGTTTTCCATTTTCCCATTTGCCCAATCTTACCTACACTTAAATCTTCGAAAATGAATCGTTGTTGATCAACTGCCCTTTGAAAATCTTGAATAGGATGAAAGTTTCCACCTGCAATATCCCACATTGTTCCTAATGTAAATTTAGCTGGCATAAATAAGCCTGCTTTTAATCCTTTGTATCCTCCAACTCCTCCGCGGATTGCAGCTGATCCTATTCCTAACGGATTTCGAATCATGGATTTTCCAAAGCCTACAGCGGTTCCTAGTGGCGCTCCAATGGCCGCAGTGTATGCTCCTACTTGCAAGTAGACACCAGCCCCCAAAAGCCAACCATTATCACTTTCCATTCCTATATCTGCAATTTTTTGAATGGTTTTATAGACAACTTCAGATTCCCACATTAAAGCGTCTACTCCGCTTCCGATCACCCAAACCACCCCGTTCTGAGCTTTATCTATGGCAAAGGTAACACCAGCTAATGTTGCATGCTTGAAGAAGGTGGAGGCGAATTCAGTATCACCACTGAGTAGCTTTCCTATATTATCCATTTTCATCATCTTTTTTAATTCTTCAAGATGTTCATTTTTTGTATTGGCTTCTGCTACCGCCTCTTCATCAATATATTTTTGAGGATTATTTAAAATAAGTTCCATTACCTGATTGATTGATTTCCCCTTAAAGTCTTCATGATTTTCGTTTTTTAACATTTCTTGAAAAAAGGAAATGAGTTTCGGTGCTCCGTGTTCAACTAGGAATTCTTTTGCTTTTTCTGTTTTATCCACCCCCTCTTCTTTCATTCCTATTCCAATTTCTACCAATGAAATTATTCTTTCAATTGAGCTTTCAGATTCACTTAAAAATGTCTCATAATCTTCTCCCCCGATTTCGCTGAATAACATTGCATTTACTTTAAGTTCAGGATTTTTACTTTTAATAAAATTGCCGTACTCTTCATATCGTTCGCTGACTTCTTTATCCTCTTTTGTTGGAGTTAACCTATCTTTTGCCTTTTGAAGCATTCCTGCTATTCCTCCTTCCGCTTTTGCAGCTTCCGCTTTTTTTTGTAAATCAGCGAGTTCTGGTGGTATTTTTCCTTTTTGAATTTGATCGAGCATTTCCTTTGTTTTTTTTGCCCCAAATCTCACCCCAAAGGTTGTGTAGATCCAGTTTTCTAAAGAATGTCTGCCCATGTAAACCCCTAAAGCCCCTAGGCCGAGCATTCCTAGTACATTGCCGGTCCCAAAGATTGAAGAAGCTTTTTCCTTTATTTTACTTGAAACCTTTTCTTTCCCCTTATTAAATAACCAGCCAAGTGCTTTTAGACCTAAATAAATTCCAGCGGCTCCAGCGGCGGTGTAGATGATCGTTTCAACTGGTTTTTCCTTTAAGCGCCTTAAATATTTTTTTCCAAAGCCTTCTTTTGCACTTTCGGCTTCATTCACCCATTCACTCCAATTAACTTGTAATTCACGATAGGTTTGACTGGATTTATTTTGATTAATTTCGTTTAACTTATTCAACGCAAGGGTTTCAGAGTTTCTGTCTTTATTTAAGACTCCCAATTTTCTTGCATTTTCTGCTAAATTTTCTGGTGTTAATTTTGAAAGATTCGCCTTAGGGTGTTTTTTGACAATCTTAGTCATTATATTAATGATTTCAGATTGCATGAATGTTAACCCCTCTTTATCTTCTAGTGAAGGGTTCGCAATATCTGCATTGGCCATTGCCCTTGTATAAGGGGCGTTGACGTCTTGTTTCATCATTTCAGAGGCTCGACTCAATTGCTCTGTCGTTAATTCAGATTGTTCTCTTAATCTTTCCTGAGATTCTTTATTTTGAGGACTTGGTTCAGTCATTCTTTTTTTCCTTAAGGGGTTTTATTTTTTCTAAAGCTTGTCTTTTTTTGAAACGCTTCAGATCTTGATTGATAATGAGCCTCTCAGCTTCTTCCAATTGTTCATCGGTTAGCATGTAGCCCAAAACGATCCAATTTCCTCTTTCTTCATCATTCAAAAACATGGCTCTTTTTACAGCACCTTTGTATCTTTCCATTCTTTTTTGTCGTTTTTTATCGTAATCAAAAATGCCAGGGTTGGTGATTTGTTTTGGATCGATTCTCATACGTCATTAAATTAATCTATATATTATAGCATTTTTTACTCTGAAAATCAATGTTATAAAGTCATCCCAAAAAGGGCGCGGAAATATTTCCGCGCCTTCAGTTATTTAAATGATTTTAAAATTGTGACAATTGTTCTTTTAGTTTCTTTACCTTCTCCTCGGCTTCTTCCAGCTTCTTTTTCTCTACTTTTACAATTTCCTTGGGGGCGTTGTCGACAAACTTCTTGTTGGAAAGTTTCGCGTTTAATCCTTTTAAATACCCCTCTAGGTTACTGATTTCTTTAGTGAGGCGTTCCTTTTCTTTTTTGGTATCTACTAATCCATCAAGTGGAATGAATATATCGGAACCATTTACGATGTCAGCTGCTGCATTCGAAAGCTTCTCACCTTTTTCCGTTAAGGTTAAATTATCAATTCGAGCGAGACGAATGAGCTCCTCCTCATTCCTCTCTAGGGCTTCTAAGTTTTTATGCCCGTAAATGGTGACATTTATTTTTTGAGCGGCTTCGATTTTACTTTCTGCTCTCATTTTTCGAATACTGGTAATAGCGTCGATGGTGATGGTTGTTGGATTATTTTCAAATTTTCGCTTATCCACTTTGGGATAATCGTGACCGATCAGCATGTCCGTTTGACCTGGCATGTTGCTCCAGATTTCTTCCGTTACATAAGGAGTGATTGGATGAAGTAATATTAGGCTATTTTTTAGAACATGATAAAGAACGGCTGGGTTTTGCTTTTCCCCTTTGGAAAGCTCTAAATACCAATCACAGTAGTCGTTCCAGAAGAAGTCATAAAGTAGCTGGGCACAATCACTAATCCTAAAATCCATCAGCATTTTATCGGCATTTTTGATGGTTTCATTCATGGATTTAAGAATCCATTGATCAGAATCGGATAATTTATCGAAATCAATTTCTGGCTCTTCTTTGATTCCTTTTTCTTCGAAGATTCCTAGTACAAAACGGCTGGCATTCCAGAGTTTGTTGGTGAAATTTCGGTAGGCTTTAATTTTCTCTTCATACAAACGCATGTCGTTTCCGGGGGTATTCCCAATCACCATGCTCATACGAAGAGCATCCGCACCGAATTTCTCAATCATTTCGAGTGGGTCGATTCCATTTCCCAACGACTTACTCATTTTTCGTCCTTCACGGTCGCGAATTAAGCCGTGCAGATATACTTTTTCGAAAGGGATTTGCCCTGTTCCATAGGTCGTCATAATGATCATGCGGGCGACCCAGAAAAACAGAATATCATAACCGGTTTCCAGTACGCTGGTGGGGTGGAATTTTTTGAAATCATCCGTGTCTTCTGGCCATCCGAGGGTTGAGAATGTCCATAATCCAGAGCTAAACCAAGTATCCAGTGTATCTTCATCCTGTTTTAGATTGGATGAATTGCAATGCGGACACTCACTTGGAACTTCTCGGCTGACGATTGGGTTTTTGCATTCAGGTTTGCAGTGGTCATCTCCTACACAATACCAAACAGGAATTCGATGTCCCCACCAAATCTGTCGGCTAACGCACCAATCTCTCAGGTTTTCCATCCAGTGGAAATAGGTTTTATTGAATTGATCAGGAATGATTTCAATCTCATTCTTTTTAACCACTTCAATACTTTTCTCCTTAATGGTTTTTCCACCAAGGGCTTTTACTTTTTTATTTACATCAATAAACCATTGTTCAGAAATCAATGGTTCGATAGCAGTGCTACAGCGGTAGCAAATAGAAAGGTTATGGCTATAATTTTCATCAATATGATCCATTAGCCCTAGCTTTTCTAGTTTTTTGGCTAGTTTTGTACGACATTCTTTGGCGTCCATTCCTTTGAATTCTCCTGCAATGGGTAGCAT
>CBDUQS010000004.1:0-49623 GCA_965369815.1 uncultured bacterium
CAAAAAAGTGTTGGGCTCTGTGAAACGTGCAATTAACGTTGTACATTTAATCACCTGCCTGCCGGCAGGCAGGTCGTCTATCACGTTCACTCTGCCCAAACCCGCATTACCTTGTATCAATGTTTCTGAATCTTCAAAAACCACCGATGATCGCCCCGCATTCAGCAGCACTAATACCTACTTAGATGTACAAAGAAGAAAAAAGTACATGGGGGTTTGGGGGTTACAACAATGCCCAGCAATGATGAATGGCACAATGATGACTTTGGTTTTGTAACCCCCAATAGTTTTTTACCTTCTTTTTTGCTATCAAAAAAGAAGGAAGCGTGAGCAATACAAAAACTTAATGCATCAAGAGTAAAAACAGCACAAAAGTAAGTCGCGGTCTTTACCGCCGTCCGAAACATGATGGAGATTGCACAATCGTTATTGTACGAACTTCCCCCTTCGCGCACATACGCTCTAATATATATATTGCAAAAATCAAATTTCCCCTTTAAAACCAGAGGGGTTTTTTGGTACAATCAAAGTTAGTGAAAATCACTCAAAAGGGGGCAGGCTCTCCAACTGCAAAAATTTACATATAAATTTTCACATTGGAGTTCTCCGTTACAGTCGTCCCGCCAAAGGCGGGCCTCCATTTCACTTCAAAACGCATTCCTCGCCTCTACAAAAAAATAAAAATAAAAATTTGAAGATCAAGCGCCTCATTGCCGGCCTGTTAATCTCTGTTATGTTGGGAAACCAGTTAGCGTATTTTGATTTATCTCCATTTTCCGTTCCAAAGGCGTATGCACAAAGCCGAGTGAAGGGGGCCGTATCTCTAAAAACAGATGCTTCTGGGAATCCCGAATCAAAACTGGGAATCGTAGTAATTTTAGTGGAAAGCGATTTGCTAGATGATAAAAAAACATACGATTCCGAAGGAGACAAGATGACATTAAGAGAGAGGATTTTTGCTTACGCAGAAAATGTTCAAAAACGAATGCCTCACACTCGTGCCATTGTGATGGGGGTTAACCCAGACGAATCCACTTACAAAATCAGTACCGTTCTTGAAAAAATGTATCACGAAGGAGTGGATAATGATTTGTTGGATGAAAGTAAGATTAACGATGATTACAAAAAAGAGGATGATAATCAATTATCAGGGGTTGTTGTCGTCGGAGATGTTCCCGTTCCCGTTGTTTATGACAAAGATGGAGCAACAAGTCCAAGCCTTTACCCTTACACCGATTTCTATCGAAAACGTTATATTTATAATCATGAAACCGATCACTTCGAGCTCAACAAAAGCGTTGCGAATCCCAATCCAGATATTTGGCATGGAGTAATCAAACCGCCATCGCACGAAGAATCTGAACGTCGTCAGCAATTGGCAGATTATTTTTATAAAAACAATCAGTATTCTAACGGGTTGGGTGGTTATGCAGATTTTAATAAGCGATTGCTGTATTACAATTTTCCAGCAGTAGAAAGAAAGCTAAACACGTTGGATTACAGCAACTACAAGCGTTATATCAAGCTGATTGAAGAAACAGCATTTGGTCGTTTTAACCGTCATCTACTCAAAGAAGTGGTGAGCGGAATTGCAGAAGAAATGGAGCCCGACAAAGCACCTTCGGAGAGAACCCCTCTAATTGACGATGCATCGATCGAAATAATGAGCGACTCGAGCACGGAGTTTATGATCAAGAAATTCACCAAAACATTTGCGGGATCGTTGCAAACTTATATCGGTCGCCTTAAGCCAGTAATCGAATCAACAGGGAGATGGGGGGCAGACGAATATGATAATTTGGCCTCGCTTATAACAATGCGTGATGTCTATATGCAAACCACCTTGTTGGGTAAAGCGGTTCAGTTAGAAAACAGAATCAATGCGGAGATAGAAATAGCCCAACAAGATGTGAGTATTTTAGATAAGGTTTCGATTTCCATTTTACAGGCTCCTGGACGAATAAAACCACTTGAGCTGTATGCATTCAGCGATGGATTACGATTCAATAGTTCAGATAGAGCTCCAGGGATCGCACCATCGGGATCTGCTCATACAAACCCCCCTTATGTTCATTATGGATACACCTCCAGCCCTCCAACAGCCGCAAGAGGGATTAGTTCTGCAGCGCAATGTGGGCTTTTGCGTGGACAAAAACGGCCAGATGGCGTTCCTGTTTTTGAGAATAACTCAGTTTTAGTTGAAGCGAATCATACGTACAATCCAACAGGTGCTGCAAAGGAGCCAGATGATGACGATCGAAAAACCAAAAAAAGCTACCCTTACAACGTGATGGGTGGTTGCGTAGCCAACAATTCAATACGAAACACGATCGAATACGAATTTGATGGTGACCCTCAGCGTGAAACCGTTGGGCCTCAATTCTGTAACCCCCGTTCCGCCATTAATCCAGTATTTGATTTGGCAGGAAGTAAAGAAGTCGATTTTAAATTTTATGATTCCGAAGCTCCAGCTCCAAACTCTCCCTTTGGCGGCCCATTGGGGAATCAATGTGAAATTGAAAACATCAGTTATAACCCAAACTGGATATTCCCAGAGGGGCACTATTGGGATTACGAAGAGTTTTTCACAGATTATAAAACGCCATTGCGTGAAGATGCGTGGTGTCATTCAGGCACTCTTAATCCTTGCTTTGAGGCGTTAAGTGGGCTCAAAAACCCCTTTAATGGAAACTTCAAAACATGGTCTCAGATGATCACCCGTTTGTTTGCTGACATGGAATCCAAGGGGGAGATTGTCTTCGACAAAACAAACCCTAATTGGATCAGTGAATATACATCAATATCCGCTAAGCCTCACTTACAGCTTGACAAAATCATGACAGCTGTATTCAATCCAAACCTTCTAAATGATAGGATTCTCCCAATAAAAACAGTTTCGTACTATTACAACAGCTACGGGAACAACATTACCTTTTCTTTCCAGCCCCACTACAAAACCATCAGTGGTGTTATTGAGCACCGAGAGCCCAGTCTTAAAACACTGTCGGACGAACAGAAATTTATGACACCCAATCGCCCTGCAGATGGGATTCGTTACACGGAATGGCATAAGGGAAATGGGGAGTGGAATTATTATCAGTATCCTAATCTCTTCCGTGTAGAAGGTCATAGCCTTGAAACAGTAACTGCCAACTTGGCTCAAATGATTCAAAGCAAAGATGCCGAATTGAATCGGCTTTTGGGCGAAGAAAAGAATTTAGTTAAAAAGTTCTTTTTACAGAACGCAGATCTGGTCGAACCTATTTTATGGCGGCAAATGACGATCGATCAAAAGCACCAGATGGTGTTAGAAAAATATCTAAATGCCGATAGCCTACTGCCCACTCCCGATCCATTCGCCATTCCCCCATTGGCAAGGCCAGTTGGCTACGAAGTGATGCACGTGGTGGGAAATGGAGACGTACACGGTTTTGAGTTTGGCATCAACAAATCTCGTTTAAGTGATGCCGATTTAAATGACAGTGAATTAAGCGATGCAGAAGCTGAGGGCGATGAAGATGGGGATAATGAAGAAGACGATGAAAGTGCTGATGAAGGAGGGGGTGAGGCGTGTGTAAATCCAAAGACGCTTTGGGAAGAAGCTGAAGCAAAAGCCGCTGGTAAAGAAATATGCCCATTCTCCTGTGGTCCAGCAGATGGCGTGGAAATATGGGAATGGTTTGATGCGGTGATTTGTTGGATTGAGGAGGAGATAAGTCAATTAGACCAGGCAGTGAGCTTAGATGACTCATGTTCAGGCGCTATTGTTGACCCTGAAGTGGAAGACGATCCTGATTTGGCAGGGGTAAATATAACCCTTGATACAGAATTAGCAGTGAACAATCCAGCTACCACCCCTGTTGCACTCACGGTTCATATTCCTAAAAAAACAATGGTAGTGGGGGAACAAGCCGTGGCGAATATCACCGTTTTGAACAATAAGGCAAAGCCTATTATCGGTTATCTCGACGATCCTTTGAAAATAAAAGCAGAAGGAATTGGACTGACTTTTGATCAAGATGAAATAATGATTTTTACAGGTGAAGCAAAGGTCAATATCACCGCCACAGGGGTCAGCGAAGGAATGTTTGAAGCCAGTTTGGGAGAGATAAAAAAGACGGTGCCAATACGGGTGACAGAAGGAATTAATGTCCTGCTCAATTACGAACGTGAAACAGAAACAGATCGACCCGCCTACAATATCAGCGCGACTCTGGTAGAGAACGATGGCACTCGGGTCACCGATGTAGATACGTCCATTCGATTGAGCACATTGAATCCAATGGATGGGTTGTTCGTCTCCAGTTTGTTACAGCTGAACGATGGTATCGGTGAAACATTATTCTTCCCCAATCCAACCACGACTCGCATCGAGATCAGTAGTACCCATCCCGTTTATGGCGGTATACCCATTTCTGTACCACCAATTATAGGAGACCCTTTTAAAATTATTATTGAAGCGCCTAAAGGTCTTCAAATTGGAAAAGTCGCTCGTATTCCTGTCACTATTGTTGATAGTAGCAACATTTTAACAAATACTTTCAATGAACCGATTCAGGTGAAGGTTAGTGAGAAATTCAAAAAATATGCAGAGGTGGTATCCGAAACGATCAATATTAATAATGGCCGAGGGGTTATTCGACTGGATGTAAAAGGGGAAACAGGCCAAGTAAATTTGATTGCTGATCACGATGATCTGAGGCCTGGGACCGCTTCAATTCCTGTTATCGCACGGGTCGACAAAGAAGAGTGGTCCAAAATGTCTAGTCAAAACTTATTTGCCTCATTTGTTGGCTTCCCGGCAGCCAATTTCCTAGAAGAAGATTATTTTGGAGGAGTACACCTGTTCAATGGAAAAACGCAGGCAGTATTTGGCTTCACCGAAAGCGCAACACCTCCTCCGTTACTAAGTATTCAACCCAATTATTACGTTCAAACCACTTTACCGCAACAACAGGTAAAAGTGCAGTCATTAAGCGATAAACTCAGTTTACAAATCATCAACAGTCAAACACTAGAATCGTTACTTAGTACCATCATCCCGCTTAATTTTGAAAATGTAACACTCTGGGATGGAGAATCTGATATGGAAGAAGGAACCTTGTATTTAGAGCCCACCAATGAAGAGGATTATGCTTTTAATTCAGAAGAAGGAGTGGTCGATATTAAAGATTCCAACGGCGATTTAGTTTTTGTAGCCGACAAAGAACATTTTCATTTCCATCAGCTAGAGTATGAATTGTTCCACGAAAGTGAGGGGTTTGTCCCAGCGCTTGAACTCATCATTGCAAATGCGAAGGGTGAAGTGGGAAGGCTTTACTTGAATTTTGAACCTCATCATTTAAATCCATCCAATTTCACAACAGGGAAGAGCGGAGCATTGAAGAGAATTTATGCAGGAAAGAGCACAGCAGACCCAACGGGATTGGTTTATTTTGATCCGAATGGAGAAATAGATGAAAAATTAATACCCAAAGAAAATTTTGGGTTTGAACAAGAAAATAAATATATATTACGTTTTGCTGGAGGCAGTCCTGTCGGAGAAGCGGTGCAATACAATCTGCCTTACAACGCAGTACTGCTCGGCGACCCAACCATTCGTTTGAATAATAAAAGTGTTTCTAGCCTCAATTATGACAGCACGATTGGACGGCAAATATTCCAAGACCCAGAAGGTTCAGATATAATCGCACTCACTCATTTTGATTTCAATCACGACAATATTCAAGACGCTGCCGTCGTGATGAAAGATGGTCGAATCCGTCTATTCGAAGGGGGCGCAACAGAACCACTTTATCGCGATCGTGGAGATATCGCTTATTTGGCCGATGGAACACTCGATATCATCGCCTTCGACTTTAAAAATGATGGCTATGAAGATCTTTTAGTCGCCACACGTGAGGGACGTCTCGCTATTTTACATAATGATGGTGAGGTAATCACGCGAACCGATCAAAAAATAAAAGTGGGCAAACAGCTCTACCAAATCCAAAAAGCCGACATGGATATGGACGGTGATCCAGATTTGGTCACGTTGGACAGCCGTGGAGATATTCGAATTTTTTACAATCAATCTTCGTTATTCGGTGAGCGGCCGGTTCCAGTTAGTAAACAAATTCAAGAAAATGGAATGTTGATCGGCAATTATGGATTCAGTATTCAAAAGGGTCAGAATTTACAAAGAGATTTAAAAATTCGTTATCCAGGAATGCCGGAACCAGAAGGGGCTCCGGTTCCAACTCCTGGAGTTACCGATGAGCCTGCACAGTCACCAGAACCCTCAGAAGACAATCCTTATGGCTTACCGTCTTTTGAAAAACCAGAAGATCCTGATTTGTCGGCATTGGCTGATTTTGCCGATCGAGATACGTCAGGCGATGTGAGCGAATCCGAAGCCGAAAGGCATGTTCAGGGATTGCGTGACGCCACTCAAAGTGGGGCAAGCGGAGAAGGGGCACCTGATATTCCACTGCTCCCATGGAAAGAAGGAGATTTAAGTGAGGTTTATTTTGCACCCGCAGAAGATTTCACAGCTTACAGTGCCGCTTTCAATAATGGTTTGTTTTTAACAGTTAGTAAAAAAGTGATCAATCTGGATCGACCTGAGGCAACCGATTTGGATCTAGAAGAACCCCTGCTTTACACCATTGATTTGGTTGCGAATAAAAACGTGAACGACTTTGTTTTATCCGATGTAGTACCCGACGCTCTTACATTCAACGAGGACAGCGTTCAGTGTGCAGGGGATGGCTGTGAAACGATGCAATCCGAATTTAAAAGCATTTATTTGTTTGTCAGTAAGCTTAATTTAAAAGCTAATTCACCAATCACCATCACTTACGAAGTGACAGTAAAGCACACACCGAAAGCGGCGGTCATGCTAAAGCGAATGGATGGCAGTGTTGCTTTAAATCGTTCAGATATACCACTGGATGCTTACATGGATATTCTTGTTTCACCTCCGTATAACAACACAGGTCAGTTAATGCTCCATTATACAAAAAGTCGTCGAACTTATAATCTAACAACCACTAAAAAAGAAGAGAATGCAGACATTGGTAACGCGATAGCAGACGTTAGTGAATGCAATGAGTGGGCAGCTAGCCTTGGCGCTTTACAGGGCAAAGAAGAATTGTCTGCGGCCGAACAGGCAAATGTAGAAAACTTTATGGAAACTTGCTTAGGGAGTGCAAAAGATGCAGTTCAAAATGGTGAAACCGATCCATCCAACCCACCAACACCATCACCCGAAGAGTGTGCGGCTAATCCAGAAGCGTGCGCCGGTGGTGTAATGGATAGCATGATGGAAGGATTGAGCGACCTTTCTTGTATGGGGGGAGGATGTTTCCCAATGCCTTACAACATGGCGTTCTTAGCTCCTCAGTCCATTCCAATGGCTATGCCGGTGCTCTCATTTCCAACCACCTTAACCACGCCAGTAGGGGTATTCCCAGTGCCAGGAACTATGGCTATGCTTCCAATGCCATTGGGTCACACTGATGCTCCAGGAACTTACAACTCTCTCATTCGTTTATACTTAATTCCAACTTTAACAGGAGGGGTGGGTGTTGGATTATGTTGGGGGCCTTACATGGGCAGTGCTCCTGTACCACCACCACTCATTCCAATCCCTTATCCACCACCGATCGGAAACTGCATGACGCTCGCACTGCCGATGGGCGCCAACCCAATATGTGGAGCAATTGAAGATGGAATCACGGCGATGATGGAAGGGGCGAATTCGCTTATCAGCGACGCGAATTCAGGCATTGCAGCGGTTAATAACGGCGGTATTCCTGCTGAAATTGATCAAGGCGATGAACAAGGAGGCGCAGGAGGATTGGAAGTCAGTTTGGCTCTTAATTTAGGAGAAGCTCAAAAATTCGAACCACCCACAAAAGGATTCAGCAATACCCATATTGGCGGCTTTGATTCTATTGGAGGGGTGATCGCTGGCTGGTTGGATAGTCAGTTGCTTGAGATCATGAACAAACTACTCACCATGCCAACTATTCGGGTTATTTTGCCAGATGTTCCACGTATTTTTGCCAGTGATTGGGATGAATTTGGAAAATTAATAAACGCTTGGTGGAATAATTTATCCGGAACTGCAAAATCAACAGCAACAAATATTATAGAAGAGGATCAGACAGCCTTCGATCCCAATCAAGACAGTAGTGTGGGATGGATACAGAATTACGCAGCCGTTGAGAAGGAAATAAAAGCATTCAACACCAATATTTTCGAGGATCTCTATGGAGCATTCAGCGCCATTCCATTTATTAAAATCAACGAACACAACATCGATTTCAAAATCCCTTATATCTCCTACGCTCAGCTCAATCAGGTCATTCGGGATTACAATAAAATATTAAATTATTATGAACGGCAAATTCAAAAATGGAATGACACTATAGAGACATATGCTTGCCCAGATGAACCAGATGAAGAGGTGGACGACTGTATTGCTATTCAAATCCTTGAGATTTTTGTGGCTGACTTTGAACCTTTCATCGCCAGTATTCAGGAAAATATAGAAGTTCTTCAATCCTACCTAACTTTCCCACGAGATTTCATTCTACTCAAAAAACAATTGGCCAATTATATAAGAACACTGTCTTGTTGGCTCGATACTTTCACACAAATGTTAGGGGGGTGGCTGATCACCATCCAGAATCAAATTATCGGCTATATTGAAGTGTATTTCACCATTATTGAGGTGATGAAAAATGTGGAAGATCTGATGGATATATTCATTAATTTTGAAGACAATTGCGACATTTGTACGAATGAACGATTTGGTAATTTTGGTTGGTTTTCTTTGCTGGGGCTCGTCCTTCCCGAAATTCCCATCGTTAAATTCCCGAAATGGCCCGATATTGTGGTGGATTTCTCAGACCTTAAGGGGCAGATATCACTAGAGGTGCCAACCATTCATTTTGTTTTAGAGCCCGTTAAACTCCCAACACTGCCGCTCATTCCATTGCCGGATATCCCCAACATCAACGATTTGGAATTATTGTTACAATTACCCGAACTACCGGTTTTGCCACAATTACCCGAATTACCTGAATTACCTGAACTTCCTGCCGTTCCAGTGATCAACTTACCAACACTTCCTCCTCCACCAAAATTACCCGATCTCGGAGCTTCCATTGGAAAAATCATTCCTATTTTAGAAACCATTTTGAACATTTGGTGCATGATAAAAAAATCATTTTCACCGGTGCCTGAAGCCTATTTGCAAGATCACATTGTTCTTCAAACCAATCGCCCTAGCTACATGATTCCGCTTGATATGCTCAAACCAAAAATCGGGGACATCGGAGCGCTGCAAACCGATTTCAACGAATTGGTAATCGAAACAAAGGTACATCTTGGAATTCGTATTGCAGGGGCACTAGAAGCCGTTGATAAGGCTGCAAAGGATTGGAATGACAAACCAATTGATTTGTCTAAATGGTTCGATGAACAAATAGCAAAAGCTCAAAAAGCCGCCATGGACGCCTCAAATGCATTAAGTGATATCTCAAGTAAAATCGGTGATTTGGATACGATAATAGAGGATGCATGGGAAGAAAGTGTTCAAAAAGCTTTTGATGATTTGGGTGATAAAATGGAAGAGTTTGATGAAGAATATTTCCGTAGCGCTGAAGATAGCATGCAGCAATTGTCCGACGATGCGACGGAGGCAATGGGAGAGTGGTCGAAAGAGGCCAATCAAAAATTAACAAATGCAGTCGAAAGTATTGATGGGGCATTGGACGGCTTTCAAGCAGCAGCAATCCAAGCGGTAAAATCAGAGATAGGAAGGCTTATTATTCGGTTGATGATATCCCCTGAATTAGCACTTGCAGAATGGGGCATGAAAGAAATTATTGTTGTATTAGAAGAAAATGGGATCAACCCCGATAGCATTCAGTCTGAATTAGATAATCTAGATAAATCCGTTGAAGATTGGTACAAATGTGTGTCATCAGGAGAATGTCCGGCAGAGGACGAAGGCAGCCAAGCTTTGTTGCCAATCAAGCAAGAAAATGCAATTGCTAAAAAGGTTCAATCAGAATTCAATAGTCGTTTTGGACAGCTCGCAGAAGTGATTAAAAAGACAAACGAAAATCCAGTGGATTACACAGTATTGAAAGAAAAATACAATATACCGGATTATCGAATGATAAAAAGAATGACTGCCGTTGATAAAATAGAGGCCATGAGAGATGAGCTTCTGGATTATAGCTACCAGTTGGAATTGGATATCATTGAGGTCGATGAATCGGACAACGCTTTTGCTGTCGTTCAAAAGCAGGTGGATGCGCCTCTGCCTTTCAGTTTTGCTAAAAATACTTCGAATCCAGAAGATAGAACCGTGTTTAGTAGTGTCGTTGAATCAAAGCGTTTGGCGCAAGTACCAACCAATGTAAGGCAACCAAAAAGACAAGCTTCATCAACAAAAAGCACTCCAAAAGCATCAGGTTCATCAGGGCGCTGTATTGGATCATGTTTAGTGGATCCAGTCACTAACCAGTCGGTGCAATTCATTCCATATGTCGACAATCCCGCCATCACAAAAACAGGCTTTATCCCAGCCGCACCAGGCGAATCTCATGTGGTGTATAGCGACGGAAGTAGTTTATATTTAAAAGAAAATCTTGCAGTGCCAGCGAATATCACCAGCAATAAACCACCACGAGTTCCCAATATTATTTTTGATCTCGATCATTTCATCACAATCAATAATTACGTCATGCCACTAAAAGAGGCAGTGAATATGTTGTCGGTAACGTTAACCGAAAACAGCGCAGCAAATTTTGCATGGCTACCATCCACACATCCTGATTTATACGGTTATGGAATTGAATTAGAACGATCGATTCTTGGCTTTGATGCAACGAATCAATCCAGCCCATTGCCCGATGTAACGATTGTATTACTTCCACCAAATGAAGACGGCTCTAAGCCAAGCGCAATCGCGAGAGGGGTGGAGATTCCTTATGGGACACTGATCACATCGATAGATGATAAAGAACAGGCACGTGAAAAATTTGGTATTCCCGCCAAAGCGTTTATGTTGGGTGCTGAAAAAATCGAGTTTGAAACCATTGGCGGTGTAACAATGTCATTGAACGAAAATCGCGCCGTTTACTTTGATGTTTATGATGGGCCCGCCTATCGAATCAATATGGACAATGGTTTCTATCACATCCGTATGACCTGGTTTGACCAATGGGGTCGTATTGCCAATTATAACCATGCGGAACTTTTATCCCCTCAAATTTACGTCGACGCACCTCCTCCTATCGACATTCGTTTCGAAAATGAATTCCTATTCCCCGTTTACAAAGAAGGGGTGATCAATGCTTCCGATATCTTCACAGACCTTTCAGGAACGCTGAGTTATTACTGGGATGCAAATAACGACGGATTGCCGGAAGCGACAGGTGAGTCGTTCACCATTGGCCCTCAAAACGAACCAAAAGAATTAGAAATAACCGTTATTGCCAGTGTGGATTTGGCCGACGAAGGGTTTGATGAATATAAAAAGAAGATCAAGATTATAATTTATCCACCAGAACTCTTTTTAGAAGAAACACCTCTGATCGACAATAGTGAGGCCAATGGATTTATGAAACCACTTCAGCCCACGCACGACTTAACAGACATGCCGTTCAGCCTATTTAGAAAACGATGGGGTACTTGGAAAAACCTAGGGCTATTAAAACAAAAAGACAACCTACTCACCAATCCTCCGTTGAGCGATAAGAATAATTATAAAGATAATTACTACGCAATCAGTGGAGGCGGGGATTATTCAATTGCCGATCTTACCTCAGGCCCATCCAATGTGCTGGCTAGCGATAGCACGCAGAAAGATGTGGTACGGGTTCATTATGGAACGGGGCAGGTTGAGGTTCTTGATTTGGAATATGAATTGAAAGCCATTCCAGCTTCTCGCGAGCTACCCACTCGTATATCAGCCGTCAAAAAAGGTTTTGATACCGTGCTCACCAATATCTATTACGTCTCTGATGAAAACACAGATGTGGAGATTTTAGAAGAACCGCTTCATCAGCAGAATATCGGACGTATTGGTGTTACGATTGGAGATCGAAATACAAACGACGTTATTATCGCCCGTAACATTCCAGGTCACGCCGAAAGTTATCCGGGAGGTGCCGCTATTTTCAACGATCAAACTCAAATCAATGTTGCGCTCATCAATTCAGATGGAGCGATACGAATGATGCAGACAGGTTATAGTCTTCGAATTAAAAATGAAGGACAGTTGAGTGAGAAAATTATTTTCGAGATTATCAATCGCTCGGGTCAGCCAGTATTCGATGTCTTTATTGCGGCCGACTTTAAAAACCTAAATATCCGTCAGGATGAAATTTGGGATGAGATAAAGGCAACCATTGGTTATTTGCAAGAATCAATTCAGCCTATATTTGCCTCTCTGTTTGCTCAATCAAAACCACAAATCCCTAAACCGGCAGTTCCCGAATCACCATTTGAAGATTTGGACAGCAGTCATCCTTATTTCCAGCAAATTCTTGATCTTTATAAGCGGCGTATCGTCACTGGATATGAAGATGGAGGGTTTAGGCCAGATGCAAAATTAACTCGTGCTGAGTTTGTTAAAATCGCGCTCGGTTCCACAAAATGTTTTGACTGTACACACCCAACTGATGCTCAAGTGGCAAGGTATCAAAGTACTCGCCCATTCCCCGATGTTAGCCTTCCTGCTTGGTATCATTACTGTATTGCCATCGCAAAAGAACTCGGCATGATTACGGGATACGGAGATGGTTTCTTTAGGCCAGGTCAGAATATCAGTCGTGCAGAAGCAGTTGCGGTTCTCCTTCGCCAATCAGAAATTGAATTATTAGAAGCTCCTGAAGAGTATTTCCAAGATGTCCCCGATTACGCGTGGTACGTCGATTACGTATACACAGCCGTTGAAGCAGGATTGATTCAAAACAATGCAGGCTTTGTTCTCCCTGATGAAGAAATTACCCGTGGAGAATTTGCCTTTATGGCTAGCGGAGTCCTCCAAATCCAAGACTGTCGCCTAGTGGATAGTGATGGTGATGGGATACCCGATTGGTGGGAAATGGAAAATAATCTCGATCCACTCTTTGCAGGTGATGCATTGTACGATGTAGATGATGATTTCTGTACGTCACTGGAAGAATTCCAAGCAGGATCAGATCCAAACGATGCTGCATCTGCTTGTCGTGTCGAATGCTTATGTCTCGATAACCCAAACCAAAACGATACCGATAAAGACGGCATCATCGATCCGTGCGACGAAGATTTGGATGATGATGGGGTCACCAATGTGGTTTGTATGTTCGATGAAAATGGGTTGATCGATCCAATATTGGCAGCAGGCAGTGAAGACAATTGTATTTTCAATGAAAACCCCGATCAAATCGATTACGATCAAGATAAAACAGGAGATATTTGTTTGCCACTGGATCAATGTCCTGAGATTCCAGAAGACTTAGACGGCTATCATGATCTCGATGGTTGTCCGGAGGTATTCGATGATACCGCGGATAATCCGCTGGGTGTTTACGTGAACAAAGGTCCTGCTTGTTATTTCCTCGATTGGGAAAAAGATCTAGTAAAAGGAGATGTTATTATGACAGCGATCATAGATGTCATCACTCATGATGTTATTTATAGTCAGAGTAATGAAGTGACTTATTAATTCAAATAGATGGGCAAATAGAAGAGCAAATTGATGGGCAAATGGATAATAAATCGCCAATCAATTCGCCCCTCAATTGCCCCTCGTACGAAATACTGCCCCTCAACTAGAATCATTATGAAAAAAATACTAATCTCAATCATCGCTATTGCAATCGCCGTCATTGGTGTGATGCAGTGGAATCCAAAAACGTATTCTCAGTCCAATAAACCCACCAATTGTAGTGAAGCAACAACCAATGAAATCAATCTAATGAGAGCGGGTTGGAGTGAAAATTTGCAAAGCTTATTGGCACAGGAAAAGCCAGCGAGTAAAATGGTAGAAGAGGCTTTTGAGGGGCTGAAGACCTATCGGTGCTGGTTGAATTATTTATGTGAAACCGTTTTGTTTAGTGGCATTGCTTTGCCAGAAGATATGCAAATATTGGAGGGCAGAATAACAAGAACTCAAGTAGGGCGACTGCCTGGGTGTTCACATATAGATCAGGCTACGATCCCAGGAACCGAATTAAAATATATGCCCCTCTGTCATATTTCAGAATCGGTATCTGGGCGTTTTTCTGTGATTCAGGCGAATAAGGATAGTTGCATTAAGCAGGTGGGGCGTGAATTTTCTGACTTTTCAGCAAAAACCGATTCTGCGGAAGATGCAGAGAACTTTAAAAATCATTCATCCGCTTTTGTGGGGCTAGAAGCGGCGTTAAAGCAAGCCAGCGCAAAACAAAGGAACCAAACCTTTAATCGTAAGATGCAAAGTTTATTAAATAAAATGACAGGAATGCATGGCAATATGGTCTTTTTGCGAGAGCAAATTAATACCTTCGATTCCAGCTTACCTTGTTATGCCGCTAAATGTGATTAATAAAATGGATAAAAAAATACTCAAAAACATCGCCTTTATTTTAATTGGCTTGATCATAGCCTTACTTATTAGTTTTGTCGTATGGCATCGAGCTTCTTCAGCCGATATTGTTGAAAAATGTCAGGAAAGTCTCACAGCAATGGTTGATGAATTTAAGCCAATCGATGATCCGTTTAGTGATTCAATGTTCGAAGATGAATTTGAAGAAGCGCAAGAGGCTTATCACCTTTATATTAAATGTCTTTTCGATGAATCAGTAAATGGTCTTTTGGGAAGTGCCGGTGGAGAGACCGAGGGAATATTTAGTGCTAATGCACCCAATTTACCTGAATGGACCAAGCCTGAATCGGCTTGTTTGAGTCAGGAAAAACTGGGAACCGTTGTAAAAGACAGTGCGCCAAAGAATCTGATTCCTTTCGCTCTGGATGCCTATAACCAATATGTTGATCGATTGAAATATTTATTTGAACTTTTACAAAAATATCCAACCGTTAGTGCTTCCACCATCGATAACTTCAGTGAAGTACTCACCAATCAAAACAGTTATAAGCTTTTGGTTGAAGATGAAATACAAAACTCCATTGTGGCGATGGATTCTGCCTTCAAGGCACTAAAAGAAATGCGTCAGGCATTTGTGATGCATGTTCAATTTCAATGTATGTTAAAAAACTTAGAAAAATATCGTCGTGTCATGGAAAACATGCGCGAAGTCATTTCTGCCATACCCGCTCGAATCATCGATGCTAGTATGCATAAATAAAACATTATAAAATCTTGAAGAAAATTTTACTTCTACTCATCGGGATTATACTGATTGGAATACCATTCCATAAAACTCATGCTGTCTTTAATTGTGTATCTACCTTTTCAAATGTGGATCTTTATAAACGAGCTTATTGTGATGCGACGGAAGAAGATGAAGAAGATATTTTTGAAATGGTTGCCAATCAATTCGCTGTTGAAGACCCTAAATTTGACTCAGACATAGTTGAATTTATTTTATTTAAAACCAATCAAATTACCATTCGGGATTACCTAGAAGGAGTTTATGGAGATCGAAATGCTGACGATAAATTGCCTAAAATTATTAAGCAGGCTTTTATTGATAATCCAGATGCTGGCAGGCAAGGAGAGCTTTATCGTCAGGTAAAAACTGCTTACGATCGAGAGAAGGTAATGAATTTGACTCAAAAATCACTCACCCAAGAATTTAAATCTCGTGAAATATGGGCCGATGGATCCATGCTCAATACGCCATTCGATCTAATCACTGATTTGAATTTGATTGAAATTGTTTTGTTTGGCAGTGATGCAGAATGGATGGATGATGTATGGAGTCACCCCCCATCACAAGAAGAGGAATCACCAGAGGATTCAGAAGATTCAGGGGACGAGGATTCAGGATCAGAAGATTCGAGCGACGAAGGTCCAACGGAAGCTTCAGGAAGTGGTGAGCCATCCGACAATGATGAAGGGGGAGATTATGAATGTATTCCGAATGATGAGTACGAGGATTTATTTGGGGAGGAACCGAATGAATCCGAAAACGGAAATGCAGGAGAAATCCCAGAGAATTGTGGTAATCGGCAAATTGATGAAGGAGAATATTGTGATGATGGAAACTCCATAGCAGGAGATGGCTGTAGTCTTGATTGCCAATTAGAAGAAAGCAACAGTCTGATGTGTCGTGACCCAGAGGCTGTGACCTTTAAAAAACACGAAAACAGCGATGTGGGAGCAGGCTCAACGCTTGATGCTAGCGGAGATGGGGATGGGGAATCAGATTCAGATGACAGCATTGTATCAGGTGCCGATTGTCCTGACGGAAGCGTGGGTGTTAATGCCTCCGATCTAGCGGACGCTCGGGCTAAAAACCCCCCACAACATCCTAATTACGATCCAAACGTTCCAGGGACATTAAAAGTGTTCCCAGTGGTTGATCAAAATAAATGTCCTGCTGGGACGACATGGGCAGAGGTTCAAATTGGATCCAAAGTGGTGGGAAGGTGTTTTGATACGGATAAGCTTTGTGCTGATTTTGAAGATTTTCGAAAAATTGGCGATGAGAATTACGAAGACCCACCAGCTGATGTATTAGAAGAGGCTCTTGAAATTCTCGAGAAAAAAGAAATCCCATCAGGCTCCAGCGAAGAAGAAATCAAAGAAATCATAAAAAGTGCAAATAAGGAGGCTTCAGATAAATTAGTTGAGCTTTTAGAAAAATATGCAAAGGGAGAAATTGATAAAGATGGAATTGAGGGTAGGCGTAATGAGATTGCAGTTAAAAAGGCATTTGAAGTTTCGGTTTGTGTCGATGTTAAAAAAGTGAAACGACCCGAATCTCCCTACCCCGTTATAGAGGGATGTGTTAATTGTCATATTATGGCGATGAACGATATTATGTCTGAAATGCTCGGAAACCCTGTATTCCCAATGGAAAATAATATGGCTGCTTGGGGAATGAGTAATCGATTTGGGCCTAATTTGTCCTTCAATTTAAATGCCGTTGTGCAATCAGCTGCCAATGCAATTTCAAAACCAAAATATTCTGGGCTAACCAAAAAAGAAGAATCTGATCTTCAGGCCAATCAATTGTTACAAGATGCCACTCATCAGCTTGATCCAAATGCGGATCAGCCAGACGCAGGAGTTGACGGACTGTTTTCATCGGTGAGTGTTTTCCACGATAAGGCAGAGAGGCAGGCAGAAGAAGAAAGAGCTTACTTAGAAAGTCTAAAAAATTATCGATTGTCTTCCAGCGCAACAGCAGATCAAGAGGTCTTTAGTGTTACAAACCAATTATTAATAAAATTTTTAGGAAAATTCAAAGAGCTTCAAGAGCAATATGAAGGCCTGGCTATTGGAGTTTCATTCCCTGACAAAGATCTATGTTCATTTTAAGGTTTAAGAAAATCATTGGCATTTTTCTATTGATCACAATCCTATTCCAACAGGTGCCGATAACTCATGCCATTTATTCTCCTCGCTTAAGCGAACAGGTGGGTCTTGTTAAAAAAGATATTCAGGCCGCTCGTCAGCTTCATGGAACGGGTAATCTTAATCAAATGGCCGATCGGCGTAATGAAGCAGTTAGTTTAAATCAAGGTCTGTTTCATTTGTTTGGAAATGCTTTACTGAATATTATTATCCAGTCTTTTGGAGATTCTTTTTGGGATGGATTATCACTTCTAATCCTCACATGGCTTGATAATAATCAAAGCATAACAAATTGTTTACGAGATGATATTTGGGAAATCAATGCATTGCAGGAACAAATATTAAATGAGCTTTTTAAAGCCGCTCTACTAAGCGATGGTGCAACAAGCAATAAGCTATGGAAAGACTATAAGGACTTAAATAAGTATATTGATGGATTTGAAATCACACTTGAGGATGGCACAAAAGAATTAGTGAGCTTAAAATATAATTATAAAAGCAACTTCTGGTTCCCAACAGGAAAAAACCTTTATGTATTTTGCCCCTATGGGGAATTTAAGGAGGCTTTTGAGGAGTTAGGAGAGTCATTCGATAATTTGGCAGAAACCTTTCAAGGGAAAGGTCTAACTTTTGGTTCGTTCAGTTCAATGGCAGCTGCTGCTGAAAAAAGAGCCATTCGTCGAGCAGCTGATTACATTACTAAAAATAAAGTTAGCCTAACCCTTGGGGGTGAACAAGGAGCCAGCCCTCGAAGCCTTGTTAATGGGCCAGGTCTTGATGGATTACAGGCTGATTTAGAGACAGAATTAGCCCTAGTAAGAGCGCTTGGAAAGGCGGCCTTTACGGATACTTTCAAGGGAATTTCAAAATTTTGGAAAGCGGAAGAACGAGTGGATAAAATGATTCAAGCATATGAGAAGGCTGAAGAAGCAGAAGAAAAAACAATCAACCAATTAGAAACAGCAGTTCAGTTTAATTTAAGTCTACATAATGTTTCGGAAAATGGCCTCTATCAAGTTGAAAATACAATGTGGCAGATCAATAACGAAATTAGAAAAAGCTTTGAAACCGATACGTCCGCAAAGGCGGTTTGCGAAAAATTAAATGAAATCAACAAGAAGCAGTGTAAAAATAAATCAGGAGACCTCCCAAGTTGTGGATAGCTCATTTTAAAAACCCCCTCTCACTACGAAGCAATGAAAGGGGGTAGTTTTTCCATGCAAGCATGGAATGAAGGAGTTTGTTTTTTGTTTTACGACCGAAATTGAAACAAGGAAATAAGGCAAAACTTTTTAAATAACATCTTTTTATTTTACCTTTTTATTGTTTATGTTGATTCTTGATCGAGAAATTGTTGGAGAGCACTTTCACGGATCCTATAAATCCTTCCTAGCTTCACGGCTTTTAATTTCCCACTCTTAATGTAGTTAAGAACCGTTAAAGGGTGAATTTGGAGGATTTTAGCAACTTGTTCGGTGGTGTGAATATCTTCAGCCAATAGTTTTTATTTTTATTTTATTAAATCTAATTAAATTTAACTTAGTTTTGTATAATTTAATTAAATCTAGATTAATTTGTTTTGTTTTAAACAAACTAAAGCAAATCTACATTAATCTACTTAAGCTTGTCAATGTTTATTAAAGTTAATTAAGTTTAATTAAATGCACATTTGTTGTTTAATCAGCATTCCCATTGGCTCTCCAATTGGGATTATCTCTGGAGCAGATTTGTAATCTGGTTCATGATTTTTTAGATTAAATGATTAAATATTTTGGAGACAGGTTACAAATCTGCTCCAGCTTAGGATTGCTAGTTCTTGATGCAGTCGATTGCCCTTCCATTCGCCCTTCAATATGCTCCTCAATTGGACTATAATGCACTCATGAAAATAAACCTTGAAACCCCCATCGCTATTCTTGGATTCGGAACGGAAGGGAAGGCCGCACTCGACTTCCTAAAATCTCAAGGTATCACTAATATCACGATTTGTGATCAGCAGGAGGATTTAGAGTGCCCTGACGGAGTGAGATGCCACTTCAGAAAAGATGCATTTGAGGATCTATCCAACTTTCGCACAATAATTCGAAGTCCCGGTATTCGCTACGATCTTCCAGGAATCCAAGAGGCACATGAGATTGGTTGCAACATCACATCCATGACAAAACTAACGCTCGAGATCGCATCGGACCGCATAACAGCGATTACGGGCACGAACGGAAAGACAACAACCACAGCACTAGTCGACCAAATCCTCACCGCTCATTACGGCGATCGCTTAATCGTCGGCGGAAATGATCGTCAGCCCATTCTTCAGCAGGCAATCGAGAGCGAAAAAAATCCCATTCTCATCGAGGCCTCGAGTTTTCAATTCGAAGATTTAGAAACATCACCGTACATTGCTGCCATTCTCAATATCACCCCAAATCATCTCGACTGGCACGATACGATCGAGGCTTATATTACTGCTAAATCCAATTTACTGAGGCATCAGAACCCCTCCGATTGGGCGGTGCTGAATGCCACCGACGAAAATGTAACAAAACTATCCACTAGCACCCCCGCTCAGCAATTTTGGATTGGAGAAAAGAAAGGAAATCATTGGGCAGTATGGGAAGACGGCTACCTTCAATTATCTTTTGATGGGAAAGTGGAGAATGTGATTCATTTCGATCAATTAAATGTCAAAACACATCCTTATAACCTTCTATTTGCAGCAGTAATTGCTAAATTGCACCAGGTGCCAGCCAGCACTATCGAAGAACAAATGAAGTTATTTAAGGGGTTCGAGCATCGTCTTGAATTTGTCCGAACATTAAAGGATATTCATTTTTACAACGATTCATCTTCCACTTCTCCAGAATCCGCCATGGCCGCGATCGATCAATTTTTACCACACAAGCTCATCCTCATGTTGGGTGGTAGTTCCAAAAAAGCAGACTTCACCTATTTAGCTCAAAAAATCGTTCAAGAAGGCGTTCGAGTGGTTTTATATGGTGATGAATCACAAGTGATCAAAGAGTCCATATTAACCGCTGGAGGTGAGCAATTAATAGCAGGAGTAAGCGGAAAAGAAGGCTTCGGTCAGATTGTCCAAAATGTCTATAAATTGGCGAAGTCCGAAGATTCTATTGTCTTGTCACCCGCGTGCGCTTCGTTCGATATGTTTGAGAACGCAAAGGCGCGTGGAAAAGAATTTAAAGAGATTGTTACCGCTTTGTAGGTCAAAAATGTAAGTTATTTTTTACATGTTTTGGGTAATACCTCTTGTTTGAATTGATCAATATAATTTCCTGGGGGTGAATAATTACACACAAGAAGAGTTCCATTGTTACAGGTAGCAGGAGCACATCCAACTTTACTTGTATTTTTCCATACCACTTGAGTAAAATGCCCGGTTCCCATAGAAAAACCAGGATTATTAAAGTTATAATCTTTAATTTCGTCATACCACATTTGTACAAAATCGCCTGATAAATAACGCCCAGTTGTGCCCCAAGCTAAATTTTCACCATGACCTTTATTGTCTGAATTATGATAGAAGGCACAATTTTCTTTTTTAAGTTGATTGGCCCATTGTTGGGCAATGACAGCAGCTTCATCAGACCAAGTAAGTGGTGATGCACAATGATCCCTACGTAAGCGGTTATGAGCATTAAGTATTGTTGATTCAAACTCATTTGAAACAGCGGTAGGCTGAGAAGGTTCAGAAGTTATAAAGCCTTGAATTGCCACAATCCAAGATCCGTCATTAAGTTGTTTTTTAGTAACAATCGCATCAAATTGATCACCATTAATTACACTTGAAATCTGTTGCATAGCCTTATCTCTAGCTTTTTCGAAAGAATCTCCTTGGGCACATTGAATTACACTTCCATCCTTCTGTTTCCCCGCGTATTTATACTCTTTTCCAAATTGTTTAATTAAATCACTCATAACAGAAAAAACATTCTCTTTTTCAGCGATGCCTGCAATTACCCAACTCTTGTCCGCCAATTGGGTTGCTGCAAATTTTATTTTAAGGCTTCCTTTAGCAATTGTTTTAAGTTTTTGCACAACCTCCTTTTCAGCTTCCATTTTTGTTTCTCCTTGGGCACATTGAATTACACTTCCATCCTTCTGTTTCCCCGCGTATTTATAATCTTTACCAAGCGCCTTGATGAGTTCAGACATTACCTTAAAAACATCATTTTTTTCAGAAGCTTGAGTTAAGCTAGTGGGTTGTGCGGCTTGCAAGTCTGCATTAAAACCACTCAGTGTTCCTAGGGCTATTAAAAGAGACAATCGACGTATGAATACCCTTGCCCCAGAGGTCGATTTATTTATTTCTGGTGATTTGGATTGTTTCTCACTCATAAAAACCCAATTTCAAATTAAGGTATATAATACTAATATATATTTTGCAATTTGTCAATAATGGCTAACGAACCACTTTAAATCGCTTCAGCATCACTCGAATCTGAGGGAGTTTTAGAAAACCCGCCAATCCAAAATAAATAAAAATTCCAATCACAACATAAAAAGCGAGGTATCCTATTTTCATTACAGGGTCTCCACCAAAGCCAATGGTGTCTTTAGCGATAAATAAAAATGAACCCATAATCACACTGCTAATCACCATCTTTAAGGTGTCGCCCCAATGAATGATTTTATAGCGCAATTTACGATGCATCATTAAGTGAAGAAGGAAGAAGTTAACAATGTTCCCTAGGCTAAAGGCGATGGCAATACCAGCAATCCCCATATTCATTCCAAGACTTAAGATCAGGCTCGCTCCAATGCTCAAGCTCGCTCCAGCAAAGCCAGTCAACAGCGGAATCTTGGTGTTGTGAAAGGCATAAAATCCCCGTGCCAAAATAGGAATAAGTGATTGGGCAAATAAAGAAATCAAAAGGAATAAAAGAACTTGGGCGGTTAGAGCCGCGTCACTCGCCGTGAATTTTCCGTATTGAAGAATAACGCCAATAATTTCATGCCGTAGCATCAGAATCCCCACGGTCGCCGGTAGAATCAAAAACAACACTTGCCCCATCACTCGCTGTATTTCATCGGCAAAAGGTTTTTTATCCGACTCACTGGCTAGCTCCGAAAGCGTCGCAAAGCTCGTGATAGCAAAGGAGATGCCAATCATTCCTAAGGGAACCGCCTGTAAATTATCCGCCAAATAAAAAATCGTGATCGAACCCGTCATCAAAAAGCTCGCAATCAAAGTGTTAATAATCAACGTCAGCTGATTGATGGAGAGGCCCAAGATTCGAGGGATGATCAATTTAAAAGCTTTCCTAACATCCGATCGTCGATATCCTAAAATCCAAAAATGTTTGTATCCTACAAGCTTTAGAGAGGGCAATTGAATCAACAGATCCATTCCAGCTCCCAAAAGTACACCCCATACTACACCCATTACACCAAATTCAGTTCCAAAATAAATAATCCCCAATATAATCCCCAAGTTATAAAAAAGTGGGCCGAGTGAGCGGAAAAAGAACGTTTTAAAACTGTCCTGAATGCTAATTAATACAGAGGTAATTGAGAAAAGAATCGGAGAAAGTAATAAGGTTCTCATCAGCTTCACTGTCATTTCTAGTTGTTCAGCGTCAAACCCACCCGCAATCAAATGCACCAGGTAAGGGGCGAGCAGGTAAATAAGTCCTGAAAGCACCAAAATAACAATGAACATTAAATGCAGCATGCTGCTAGCGAATTCCCATGCATTTTTACGGTCAGCCTCCTTTTTATATTGAGTAAAAATAGGGATAAAGGCCGCTGAGACCACACCAAGAACCAATAGGTTGTAAATCAAATCGGGAATACGAAAGGCCGCGTAGTACACATCTAAATCATAAATACCGGTTCCCGCGGTCGCACCAAATGTTTTTGCTAATAAGTGATCCCGAAATACTCCTAAAAATCGGCTCAATAACGCTGAAAGAGCGAGGAGTAGTGTGGGGGGTAAAATGTTGAAAGTTTTAATTTTCATAGCTTACGTATTCTAACCCGACAAAAGAGAGAATGAACATAGGTTTTTATTGACAAATTTAAATAAATTGTTAAAGTAAGCTCCTTTAAAGTACCCTCAATGAGTAAGACTCAATTAGCACATTATAAAAAAAAATGGGGATGTAAGCATGATGGCGAAGTGGTGATAAAGGCCGCTAGTAGCAGATTTTTTCCTTTATTTTGGATGGGTGATAAAAGCACTCAGCCTTCTTCATCGGCTATTTTGCAGCGATTAGGAATTGAATCTGCAATGAGTCGAGATGAAATCACCGTTTTAATAAGTGATTTGCTGGGCCCAGGCAATATTGAGATGAAGCGATTGATCGAAGATAACTTCAGTCCAGAGCCAGTTACAGAATCCGAGGCAGAACAACAATCAGTAGAAAAAATGAGGGAGCGGCTTCGGAATATTTTAGAGCAAGTGGTTTGTTTTTGTGAGGTTGAAGTGGAAAAGGACTCAATTTAATTGGTCAATACATGAAAACTCGATTGGATGTTTATAAAGAGGCATGGAAAAAGGAGCACGATGGAGCCGTGGTTTTAGAGGCGGCTGAACGCGGGGTGGCCTTTAGTACAATTAAACAAAGAGGAGATCATCCTGCAGTCCTATTGATTCGAATAGGAGTCCGGGCTGAAATGACACGCCAGTCAATTATTGATTGTTTAGCAAAAAATATAGCCTTAGAAAACCCAGAAGCTAGCGAAATACTGGATGACGAAATACAAAGGAGGCTGCCCATCAAAGTAACTCCTTTGCCTGGAGTTAAAGATAAAATTAAAGAAGATGCAGTTGGTTGGCTGAGAGGGTTTATCGAGGAGGTGATGACTTTCTGTCAGGAGGAAGTGGTGAGTGGTGAAATAAAAAAAGAAGAGAGAAGGGCGGCTAATAAAAAAGGTTTTTTTGATTTTCTGAGAAATGTGCTAAAATAAAGAACACAAAAACTAAACAAAAAACTATGTTGGAAATGTACAAAACCCCTATTGATATTCTTTATCTCATCCTATCCATTGGCGGAGGTATTTTATTGTTGGTATTGATTGTAGCGGTGACACATCTCATTGGTATTTTGAGTAATGTCAAAAAAGTCACCTCTAAGGCAAAAGACACCGTTGATCTATTCAATCACTATCTTTGGCAGCCTATCAAAATCATGTTGATGATAATGGAAAAGGCAAAAGGTGCTGCTGCAAAGCAGGCGAAGAAGGCAGCGAAAAAATAATGGTTTTGTATCGCAGGCTGGAAAGCCTTCGCTTCAAAACCAAATTATGTAAATACGGCAGAGTAGGTTTTCTAACCTGCGATGGCGTTTGAGGGCAATGTGATAGCGCGAATGCTAATGAGCTGAAAGCAATTTGGAATACACCTCCACCGTTTTTTCTGCCATCACATCCGCTGTAAAGTGAGTCTTTACTCGCTCCAGGGCAGCTTTTTCGATGTCTCGTTTTTGATCTGGGTTAGTTAGGATCGTCCGAATGGCCGCTACTAATTTATCCGAATTTCCAGGAGAAACTAAATAACCACTCTTCCCATCCTCAATAATATCCGTTGTACCCCCATTATCCGTTGCAACAGCAATAACTCCGCTAGCCATCGCTTCCAATAGAACAAGCCCGAAGGCTTCTCTAAGGCTTGGCAAAACAAAGATATCAGAGGCTTTTAGAATCTGTGGAATATCTTCCCGCCAACCAAGGAAGTGAAGATTGGTTGTATCTCCATATTTCTTTTTTAATTCCTTCTCATTAGGTCCACTACCCACCAATGCTAAATGAAGCGTGGGTATATTGACCTGTAATTTTCTAAATGCTTCAATCAGATATTTCTGACCCTTCCGTTCATGCAGTTCAGCAACGCAAGTAATCACTAAACTTGCCTCGCCGGCAGGCAGGTCTCCTTTTTGGACAGATATGGACGCCTTGTCGTGATTGTCCAGATAGCCGTCTAACTCAATCCCGTTATGTACCAAGTTTAAGCGCTTCTTTACATCTTCGCCATAGTGGCTAAGCTGTCCAAAGTTGTCCATACTGATGGCGATGATCTGATCGGAGCGATCTAAACACATCCGTTTGATTTTATGCTTCAATCCAGTTAGTTCAAAGGGATCATGTTCGGTCGTTACCACTGGAATTTTGGCATGGGTTGCGGCCCAAAAGGCATATCGACAAGATCCTGGATTCCACAAATGAATATGAACCAAATCAAATTCCTTTTTTTTTAATAATTGTTTTAATTTGGTGTAATGCCGAGGATCATGCTTGTGAATCATCGGCAATAAATAGGTGTTTTCATATACTTCATCCAATTCCGATTGCCGCTGCTTAAGTATCGAATAAGCTCCGCAAGCCAAAGAAACCCGATGTCCGAGTCGCTTTAAATGTTTGGCGAGCAATGCCATCTGCTTTTCTGCCCCCCCGTAGTTAGGCGTATCAGTGTAAAAAAGAATATTCATAAGCGGAGTTAAAGACAATAATATCTTTACATAAAACACAAAAATATGCTAAAAGATATACCTGCATTTTGTTCATTTTATTGATAGGGATTTGAGAGTGAGTCAAACTTTTTATTTATATAGTTCATTTCTGCCTTTTAGATTTAACAATGGTTGAATTTGATAGGCAGGGATGATCTATTAGTTAGGAGTTTATTGTGCAAGACAACTCAAAAGATGTATCGATTTTCATTGTATTGATGATGGTAGTTGGCATTTGTATCAGCTATCATGCACTATCACAGTGGCTTTTCCCGACAATATTTGGGCCAGAGGCTACACAGACACTCAAGGAAGATGGACTGTTGATCGTAGGGGCAATATTTGCTCCATTTCTGGTTTGGTATGGGCGAAAGCCAAAAGTAATTGAGGCCGTCCTTGAAAAACCTAGGCTAATTCTCATTAAAGGGGGAAGGAAAGATTAAAGCATCATTCGAGATTGTGTATCTGCCCTGCTCACTCTCTCGAATCCTTATCAATAATAAATTCTGTATTTCATTTCCTCTCTTTTTGGTATTCAAAATAAGAATAAACCACAGGGTACAGTCCAGCAAAAAGGGCTGAAATCAAAACAATCCAAATCGCATAATCCTGAAAAAACACACTAAAAATAATAACTAATCCAGAAACTCTGAAGAGTATAGCGCCCAAGTGATGTGTTTTTCTCCATACTTGATCACTACTCAGCGTCCAGGGCGTCCTTATCCCAATAAACCAATTGCGTTTGGCGTTTTGGAGTAGATAGCTAATAAAAACAAAAAGAACTCCAATCGCAGGAAGTATCATAAGTGTCATATCAAACTCGTATCCCAAATTCCAAGCAATCGTCAAAAGGTAAATATAGAGAAAAAAAGTCACCATGAGTAAAATGAATCCATCAAACCAAGCTCTGAATTTTTCAATATTTTTTTTAAGTGGGTCAATTTTAGGAATTATCAGAAACATCAAATACATCAAAAGCGTAATCCCCGGCATTAAAAAGAGCCCCCAGAATTTACCCATCGTGCCATCCGCTTCCCCTGCAGCATTCCAATGGCTGGCCATTTGGTCGGGCATATCGGGGTAAAAATAGGCAGCCAGTCCAAAGGAAAGTAGGATAATAAAAATGATTGGATAGTGTATTTTTTTCATAGACTTATTTTAAAGCAATTTGACGCAAACAACAATTTATTGACATTTTATAAAAAATAGTGGATAATAATCACCTAATTTTGTTTTACTATGAAAAAACTACTCGCAACCCTAATTGTTACAATTCTTTTGTTCGCTGGCATGGCATACACGCCTGCAGCCAATGCGAATCATAATTATAGCAATAACTATAAAGAATCTCCGTTTCACCCTGAAAATCCTGATTACTACAACGGGAATTTAAGGTTAAAGCTCAAAAATCGAGCCGATATCGAGCGCGCCAGTCGCCCTAACCTCCATTACGATCGCTATACTCAGGATGTTTATGGTTGTAACTGGAAATATAATAAGGGTCTTGAAACCTGGGTTTGTAACAAAGATTATGCAGAGCAGAAAGCTCAATCAGTGAAAGTTTGCCCAGTCGGTTACACTTTAAATACAGCAGAAACCGCTTGTCTTCAAAATTACCCAACCCCTCAATTTGCAGCCACTCCAAATGAACCTGTTCAGCAAATGGAAGTCACTCGATATGTTCATTTTTATGAAACGCCTGAATCACTACCTTCCACTGGAGGTGGATTCGGTTTGATCTTATTGGGAAGCTTAGTTGGAGCTGGATTGATAGGTCGCAAAAGATAACTTGAACTAAATAGGAGGCTGTGATACCCTTTGCTCGCTAAAAAAAGGGTCAGTAGCTCAGTTGGTAGAGCAGTAGCCTCTTAAGCTATTTGTCCCGGGTTCGAGCCCCGGCTGACCCACCATTGAAACCAACAGATTAGTCACAGTTGGTTTTTTTATTAAACTAAACTTCCTGTTGCAGCTCCAGTGGCCAATCCTCCTGTAAACAAAACTGACTTTGCTATTTCTTTTGAACCAAGATCTTCCACTTCAAAAGTTTTATGAAAAAGCTCAGAAACATTGTCTCGAACAGAGACAGCAGCTTTTTCAAAAATACCACCTGCTTGTTTTTCTCGATTCGTAGCCCATTGACTCATTTTTTCTCTGCGAGCTTTCATCCATGTAGAGAATTCACTAGGGTTATTTGCGTGAGTTGGCATTTCATGTGCTGCCGATGGTGTAGGGTTTTCGTTAGGCATAGGAGGGGGGGGGTTAATCTGTAATCGAGAGATCAAGCTAGCAGAAAAAAGAAAGGGTGTCAAGGGTCTAAGCAAGCACCTCTTTATTTCCTCGAAATACGAAATTACCTATGAACAAGCGGGTTTTTTGCAATTCTCAATTTTTACTTCAACCTTTTTTCGATTCTTTACTAAGTCCTCTGGCTTGAGTTTTTTACGAATAATGAAGCCTTCTTGAGCTCCATCAGGTGCTTTAAGTTTAATAGAAAAATCTTGTCCTGGATGAGCCACTTCAACTTTTTCGTCGTTCGCCGCATTTACAAAGTCATCCAATGTTAAATGAATATTTTCAGTTGGAGTGATGATATCCAGCTCATCCCCTTTTTTAAGGGTATTTCGAACTTCTAAAATCATTTCATCCCCCTCTATTTTTCGGATAGCACCTGCAAAACAAAAGTGTTCATTGTAATCGTTTCGAGTTTCATATTTTTGCCCTTCAGCTCCCGGTTTTCCATACCAGAACCCCGTAAAATAACCACGAGTATTAATTGATTCCACCAATTCCAATAACTCAGGAGTAGCTGATTTTCCTTCCATGGCTAAATCCAAACCTTGTCGGTAGATACGGCTGACAATCGCCGTGTAATAAATGCTTTTATGTCGCCCTTCAATCTTCAGAGAATCCACGCGAGCATCAATCAAATCTTTCAGGTGTTCCACCATACACATATCCTTAGAACTCATAATATAAGTCCCATTGTCATCTTCTTCAATCGGAATCATTTCACCAGGTCGTAATTCTTCCTCTAAATAATATTGGCTTCCATCATTTTCGAGTTTCGAGTTTCGAGTTTCGGATTTGTATAATTTGTAGTTCCATCGGCATGAATGAGCACACATTCCTTCATTAGCATCTCGACTCGTCATAAAGCTAGAAAGCAGACATCGTCCACTATAGGCCATGCACATCGCTCCATGAACGAACCCTTCAATCTCAACTTTAACCCCCTTTTTATCGAGCTCTTCACGAATTTTCTTTATTTCACGCAAGCTAGCCTCTCGACCTAAAACCACACGCTCAGAACCCTGTTTAGCCCAAAAGGCAATACCAGCGGAGTTTAGAATGTTGGCTTGAGTACTGATGTGAATCGGAATCCAAGGGCATTTCTCTTGAATGATTGCTAAAACCCCCACATCCGAAACTAAAATGGCATCAGGAGCCAATCCTTTTTCATGGAGTTTTGTTAAATTATCCAATTCCTTCTCTAAAAAACTCAATTTATACTCATGAGCATGAACGTTCATGGTTAAATAAAGCTTTTTTCCCAATTCATTTTTAATTCGTAAGGCTTCCTCCAAAACATTCCCATCTTCATCATTAATTTTCATTCGCATGCTCATAGCCTTAACTCCCATATAGCAGGCATCTGCCCCATATAGAAAGGCAGTCTTTAGTTTTTCTAGATCTCCAGCGGGTGCAAGGATTTCAGGTTTAAACATAAGAAGTTTATTAAGGCTAGCTAAGGGATTGTACGAGATATAAATGATTTTGTCAAAATTGTATCATCACCCCTTCTTTGATAATCTATTTACATGGAAAAAAACTTTGTAACATTTGATCGGGAAAAGTTCACAATTACCGTTGATTTTGCGGGTAAAAATAAATTAGAGATCAATAAGAGTGATATCCAAATTTCTTTTTTTTCAGGGGGCCCAGGAGGTCAGCACACCAACCGTCATATGAACGGCGTTCGCTTGATATATGCAATTCCCGAAGAATACAAACGCACTGCCTCTAAAACACAAGAGTTGATTAGCCGATCGATGAATCAGCGGAGTCAGGAGCAAAATTTAAATCAGGCTTTTTCTCAGTTAGCAGAAAAGATAAAAAAATATTTTTATGTACCGACCCGTCGTAAGAAAACCAGAGTGCCAAAAGGGTCGAAAGAAAGGCGATTGAGTAGTAAAAAAATACGAAGCCAGAAAAAGCAATCTCGCCAAAAAGCAGATTATTAAAATAGTGAGTTTTTTGAAGAGCGGCTTCGCGAAAGGCAAATTGATGAGCAAATTGATAATTTTTCAGTTGCTCTTTAGTCAGATGTTTTATACGATCACTATCCACATTTAGTATTAAATGAATTTTTTGTAATTAATTGAAATAATATGAGAATTGAAGATGTAAGAGTATACAAGATTGCTGTTGAACTCGAAAAAAAGTTATTCGAGATTATTGAAGGTATTTCAATAGGTTGGTCGATTGACCAAGTTGACCAAATCAAACGGTCGTCTAGCTCAATTTCAGCAAACATAATTGAGGGCTTTTCTCGTCGTTTTTATAAAAAGGACTACATAAGGTTTTTGTACATTGCAATGGGGTCCAGCGACGAAACCAAACATCATTTAATGGTTTTATTTAATAAAAAATGCATTGATAAAAACACTTATGATGACTATGCTAGAAACTATAAAAATTTATCAATTAAAATACTAAATTTAATTAATTTTTTACGAGAGCAACTAAATCAGCAATGATCAATTTGCCCCTCAAAAGCCCTTCTATTCGCTAATCCATTCGAAGTATGCAACTCATTACCTTCCAAGATCTAATTCGTCGCTACTATTCTGGGGAAGGTTTTGTTCTTTTTGATACGGAAACAACAGGGTTAAATACATTTCACGATGACATTGTCGAGATAGCGGGAATGATTTGGCAGAAAGGGCAGGAGCCCAAAACATTTCAGGAAATCATCAAGGTAAACTTAAACAAAATGACTCCGGGAGCGTGGGAAATTCACAAGATTCCAAAAGAAAAGATTGAAGCCGCACGCGAAGGTTCTGATGTTTTAAGTGATTTTATCGAGTTCGCAGGAGGTCGATCTCTATTGGCACACAACATCCGTTTCGATTACGAAATCCTAAACTCCAATCTAATACGAAGTGGGTTAAAGCCTTATCAAAATGATCAAGCCGCTTGTTCTCTCGCTTACGCCAAAGAGCAGAGCATGCCAGGTCGTTTAGTTGAGTTAGCAAAGTACTACAAGGTAAAAGTAGCAACAGGAGATCTACACCGCGCGCTTTACGACGTCGAAGTATTAATGGAAGTGATGAATAAAATGGTGAAGGAACATGAGCCAGAGGAGATGCAGTACTCTCTTATTTTATAATCCAGATTGCTATCAAATTGCTCTCAGTTCGTTCCGACTACGTCGAACTCACGCTATCAAATTGATTAAGATAGCAATCTGACAGCCATTTGAAAGCAATATGAAAGCAATATGAAACTAAGCCTAGGTTACATCACCTGTCCCACCAAAGCAGAAGCCAAAGAGATCACTCTGGCACTTTTAGAAGAGGGTCTGATCGCCTGTGCCAATATTATCGATGGGATCGAATCTTATTTTGCATGGGAAGATGAAATTCAGAAGGCAAAAGAGGTGATTATTATTTTTAAAACACGTCAAAAAAAGGAAGATAAAATCATTCGATTGGTAAAGCAAATTCATTCATACGAAGTCCCTTGTGTAGTCTTTACGGACATCAAGCACGGGAACAAGGAATTTTTAAAATGGGTAGAGCAGGAGAGTTAAGTAGCTTTCCATTCAAAGCAAATCACCTCTATTCCATGGGGTTTGATGTCTCCTTCCATTTTAATACCAATGGTCGCCAATTCAGATTTAAGAATGAGCAATCCTTTCACTAGGCGCTCAGAGATTTTCTTTTTAAGCTCAAGAGCGGGCAATTCTTTTTCTAGACCTTCAGAGAGTGCCTCTAGGAACAGGTCTTCCAGACGATCAAAACGAAAGCCACGTGCTCCATCTTCCATATGCATAGCAATTTCTTCTGCAATTTCACATCGAAAAGAATCTTTGACGGAATCACTGGCGTCGATGACTTTTCGAAAATCAGAAATAGGACGGTCGGGAGATGTAGGAGCTAAAGGTGGTTTAGACTTAAGAGCTTCCCCTTCCTTATTAAGGGAGGGGGTAGGATGTGAATGAGGAGAAGTAGGTTTTTTAACCCTCCACCCATCAAGTGGCCTTCCAGAAGAATCATTATTAGATTGGAATTCCCTTAAAAAAGCTTCAATAGTCTTTCGGTCGTCAGATTCAAACACAGTAAGAAGTTCATAGACTTTCTGTAATTCTCCTAGGGTAGAGCGATATTGAACAGATTGAATTTCTTTTTTTAGGAGTGGCTTATTTTTTTCTAGCAAGAACTGAATAGAATTTCGACAACCCGTCATACCACTTTGCAGTTTACTAAGCATTACTTTTGATTGAATGCTTCGTGAGGTATATTTTTTATTTGGTACTTCCAATTGTTCTGGATCGACGTCGAGCGATAAAAATAAGTCTGCAATCAACTGACGTGTTATCTGAACATTTTTAGCAAACTCTTCTAATCCACCTTTTTGAGTCTTTAGTAGATGGATTGCATTGATAGGGGAAGTAGCTAGAAGTTCATGAAGGCTATTACTAAGAGTACTTAAGGAAATATTGAATCGAGTAAAAATACGCTTAACATCTCGTGCTTCAATATACTGTGAAGCTTTATCTGTTTTCGCTGAAGAGGATTCAGTCATAAGTTGCATTAAAAAGCAGGTTTTTTATAGTAACTTATTTTTGGAAATTGTCAAAGTTAAGCTTTGCTCATATGAATAGTCTGAGTTGGGAAGGCCATCTCAATTCCCTCTTTTTCGAAGGCGTCCATGATCGCTAGGTTGATCTTTTGCTGAGCATCCATATAGTCCGCGTAGGCACCTGATTTAATATAATACACCGCTTCATAGTTAAGGCTGAAATCTCCAAAGGCATGAAAGTGAACTCGATCCAAGTCCACGTTTTTAATTTTCTCAAAAATAGCCTTAAACATTTTAGGAACCATTTTTAATTTTTTGGTTGGAGTACCATAGGTCAATCCAAAGCCAAAGGCAATACGACGCTTTTTCATTTTCTTAAAATTGCGAACATCAGTACTAGTGAGCTCTCGGTTAGAAAAAACAATTTCTTCTCCTTGAAGTGCTTCGACACGAGTTGTTTTTAATCCAATTCGTTTTACCGTTCCTGATTGATCCCCGACCACAATATAATCCCCAATTTCAAATGGCTTATCAAAGTAAATTGAGAAAGAGCTGAATAGGTCGCTCAGAATGTTTTGAGCGGCTAAAGCAACTGCGATACCACCAATACCCATGCTAGCCACTAGGGCGGTAATATCGACTCCTAGGTTCGCGAGTACAAGTAGCAAGCCTGTTGCCCATAGGATGATTTTAACCACAAGAGAGATTGCAAAATAGGTGGTGGTTTTTTCACGTTTTTTATCTTCTTTTTTAGAAAATTTATAAAGCAAATATTCAATTAAGTTGCTAGCGGCCTGAGTTGCCCAAAAGATAATAAGAATAACTAATAACGCTGTTAGGGTTTTATTGATCGCTGAATGCACGACTAAATATTGAAGCGCTATGTAAATAGAGATGAGACTGTAAAAAGCTCCTGGGATGCTTTCAATCATTTTAATCACTTCATCATCCAGGTCGGTTTTTGTTTTCTTCGCCCATTTTTCCAGACGAATAATAATAATGGTTTTAAATATTTTAAAAACAATTAACAAACCAATAAATATCCCCAAGGCAATTAAGTAGTCCATTCCACTATTCCCCCAAAACTCAAACATTAAAGATTCTTTTGCGCTATCTAAAAAAGTGTCCATAATTTTGTCTTGGTTATTGATGAGTACATACTAGAAAAACTCCCGCATTAAAGCAAATGAAACAATAATTGCAGTTGCCCCGATTTATATCGGAAAGTATAATCAATAAGCCTTGAGGGCGGTTAGCTCAGTTGGCTAGAGCGCGTCATTGACGTTGATGAGGTCAGAGGTTCGACTCCTCTACCGCCCACCACTTTTTAAGGCATGTTCATACAGAGCTTAGTCCTTAATCCTTAATCCTTAGTCCTTACACATGGCCGAAGGTTCCATCTTTATTCTCATCGTTGGCATATTAAGCGTTAGCATCCTTTATTTCTTAGGATTCGAAAGCGTCGATCCTCGCATTATTTTGGTAGTGATGACTATTCTGCTAGTCCCCGGTTTTTACGCCGCACTCACCAGTGGACCTTTCGTTCCCTCCAGCAAAAAACGTCATCGAACCATGCTGAAATTAGCAGATTTAGGTCCAGATGACGTTGCTTATGACCTTGGATGTGGAGACGGTCGTTTGGTTTTTCAGTCTGCTAAACTCTGCAAAAAAGCGATCGGCTATGAACTCTCAATCCCTCTTTATTTATTCGGAAAAATCCGCCAAATTTTCAATCGCCGAAATGCCACCATCCGTTATGGCAACATCTGGAAACAGAATTACAAAGACGCTGATGTGATTTTTTGCTATTTGCTCCCCAAAGCAATGAAGCAATTTTACAAAGAGGTTTGGCCACATCTAAAAAAAGGAACCCGAGTGGTATCAAACGCTTTCCAAATCCACGAGGTGGAACCTATTCAGAAAGAGGGGAAGGTTTATCTATATCAAGTTTGATGTCGACAGGATACAAAAACTTTTATAAAATAAGTCCGCTTTCTTAAAGTTTTGTGGGGCTGTAGCTCAGTTGGCTAGAGCACTTGCATGGCATGCAAGGGGTCAGGGGTTCAAGTCCCCTCAGCTCCACCATTTAAATTGTTATGAAAGCTTTTTTAAAGTATTCTCACTTTGTTAAAATATAAAAATAAATTATGGAGCTATCTCTCATTTTCAAGTTAATTGGCGCGATTGGCTTAATACTAATCACCGTTGGGGTCGTGGTTAAAAACCGCGTGAATCAAAATATCTATTTCATTGCAGGTGGGGTATTTTTAGAGGCCTACAGTATCTATTTAAAAGATCCCGTTTTTATACCTCTTCAGATTATCTTTATCGTCGCTGCGATTTATGAACTCTACCAATTAAAGAAGAAAAAAGCTTAATCCTTAGTTCCTAATCCTTAATCCTTGCACAATGACATTACTCGAATCTCTACAGCTGCCAATGGGAACTGAAATCATCGATTTCAAATTGCCTGCCACCGATGGCAACGAATACAGTCCGTCCAAATTTTCCGATAAAAAAGCACTCGTCATTATCTTCATGTGCAATCATTGTCCGTACGTAAAAGCGATCATCGATCGACTGATTACCATCCAATCTGATTACGCCGATAAGGGCGTACAGATCATTGGAATCAATGCGAACGACGCCGACGATTACCCCGAGGATTCCTTTGAAGCGATGAAAGAATGGGTCGAGGAAGCAGGAATCAATTTTGTGTATTTGCGAGATGAAGATCAATCAGTTGCCAAGTCTTATCAGGCTCAATGCACACCAGATATTTACGCATTCGATCAAAATAAAAAACTCGCCTATCACGGGCGTCTCGACGACAATTGGCAACAGCCAGAAAATGTAACAAAATCAGAATTACGAGAAGCTTTGGATCTCATTTTAGCCGATCAACCGATCAACGAGACCCAACATCCAAGCATGGGGTGCTCGATTAAGTGGAAATAAGATAGTACTGACCCCCTCCGCACTTCGTGTCGGCTCCCCCTTGATTAAGGGGGAGATTATTAAGTTACACAACGACAGTCTCCCCCTCGATTGAGGGGGAGTGCCACCTTTGGTGGCGAGGGGGTCAGTAATCTACAGCAAAAGACCTGCGTTCAGAATTGAATCCGTTCGCAGGCCTTGTTGCCAATGCTACTTTGTGACTAGTCATGACGGAAGGCCTCACTGACCCCATCGATGACGCCGTTTGCGACTTCGTTTTTGAAGCGTAGACGGGAAATAGTGCTGAGGATACCGAGAATCAGTGTCGCACCCAATGTTACATCCAGATACCAAAGGGGGAACTGAATCCACCCCTGATGAAGTGGGAGAACAAGGATCATTGAACTGAACTCGGCGGTGACCTTAAGTTTGCCGAAGCCGGTGGCCGCATTTCCACGAAGGTAGCGATCCGGAATCAGCTGGAAAGGAGGTCTCATGATGGTGCTTACAATGGCAATCAGAATGATACCGATCGCCATGGAGACTGAGAAGTAGCCCATGAACGCCATCAGAAGGATGAAGGGCGGAATTTTAAACTTATCCGCCAGTGGATCGAGCCACTTACCTGTTTCGGTGCCACCAGGTTGATCAAGCTCTCGCCTGAACCAACGCCAGTGATCCCGAAGAGTGATGGGTGGCAATCCAATCCGAACATAGCTCGGGTTCAACTTGGCCATTTTGCCATCAATGCGATCGAGCACGAGCCCGAACACGATGGTGAGCAGACCAGAGTAGCTGTCGAACCAGAAGTAGAGGATGAAACCAGCCCACGTGATCGGGACACCCCACAGAGTCATCCAGTTGGGGGAAAGTCCTCGAACGTGAGCCAGCTTTTTCCAAACAAACTTCGGGACGATCCACAGCATGAAGATCGCTACGAAGAGAGCCGAACTGACGTGGTGTACCATTTGCTCAAAGGGGTCCATGAGGCGTAGCCTCCTTTCTTTGACTAGAGGATTAAAAAGAACATTGACCTGTATAAATACACGCTGAACACCCAGGAGGGGGCCAACATGAAGGCCTCCATATTAGGGATGCTTTACAAATCTGTCAATTTACTTTTTAAGAGCCTTTTTTATTCGCTCAACTCCCTCTTCAATATCCTCCATTGAAGAGGCGTAAGAAAAGCGGATGTAATTGTCTCCCTCTTTCCCAAAAGCTCCCCCAGGAACAACGGCTACCAAAGCTTTTTCCAACAAGAATTCAGCAAATTTAAAGCTGTTATTCATCTCCTTGGTATAACAGCCAGATACATCCGGAAAAGCATAAAAAGCTCCTTCAGGTTTTTCCAGTTTAAACCCAGGAATCTCATTCATCGCTTTATATAAATAGTGTCGTCGTTTAGCAAAAGATTCTTTCATCACTCGTATTGAATCCTGAGATCCATTCAATGCTTCTAGAGCTGCTTTCTGCGCAATTGAACAGGGATTGGAGGTGGAATGACTTTGTAAGTTGCCCATTGCTTCAATCACTTCCTTTGGGCCAGCGATATAACCAATTCTCCAGCCGGTCATCGAATAAGTTTTAGAAACCGCATTCACGGTAAACACAAGTTCCTTCATTTTAGGAAGGCTAGCCAAAGAAAAGATTTCACCATCATAAACAAAATGCTCGTACACCTCATCTGAAACAACGTAAATGTTATGCTTGAGTGCCAATTCTCCAATCTTCTTAATTTCTGCTTTATTAAAAATAGCCCCAGTTGGATTGCTTGGGCTATTTAAAATAATGGCTTTAGTTTTTGGGGTAATCGCTTTTTCGACCATCTTAGCAGTCACCTTAAAGTTATTATTGGTTGTATCCACCATCACAGGAGTTCCTCGAACCACTCGTATCATGTCTCTGTAGCTCACCCAATAAGGAGAAGGGATAATCACTTCATCTCCTGGATTTAAAATAGCGATAAAACAATTGTATAAAGCCTGTTTTCCTCCATTAGTGATCATTACCTCATCAGTATTTACATCAATATTATTGTCACGTTTGAATTTTTTACAAACTGCTTCTCTTAGCTCAATCATTCCAGAAGCTGCAGTGTATTTAGTGAATCCTTCATCGAGCGCGTACTTAGCCGCCTCTTTAATGTTATGAGGGGTATCAAAATCTGGTTCGCCCGTTCCAAATCTCAAGATATCAATTCCATTTTTTCTCATTTCAAGAGCTTTAGCATTAATAGCCAAAGTCGCGGAAGGTTGAATAAGTTGTACGCGTTTCGATAACATAAATGTTGAATTTGTAATTAAAAATAACCAATTTCCAAAGAATTTTTAAATATTCAAATTTCGAAATTAGAAATTATTTGGAAATTGGTTATTCAAAATTCTGAATTATGAATTCGAAAAAGTTTATCCTAAGCTTTTTCGAATAGCGGCTGCCTTCTCAAGTTCATCAGAAAAGTCTTCATTTCCTTCCATATGTAAATAAATGGAAGAGACCAAATTCCGGTGAATGAAATGCTTGGTTTTAATTGGACCAAGTTCGACACCAAGATAATTTTCCACCTCTTGCACATCTTCTTTAATCTCTTCAAAAACAGGATACTTCTTCGCCAATTCATTCAAATTCTCCTTATTTAAGTACTTTCCTGCATGAATAAAATCGGCGCGTAAATTCAGATAGTGCTTTTCGATGGCCTTCAGTGTACCATTTTTCATCGCATCTCTCAAACCACGACCACTTCCAATGAATTCGGGTGGCACTCCAATTGAATAGAAAGCAGAAGTGAATTTAATCGCACGCGGCAAGCTTACTTTACCTATTCCTCGTGAATAACCAAACAATCCAATGTGTAACATTCTCTCTCGTCGACCAGGGATATTAGCCGCAATTCGGTTGATGAGTTCTGCCGCTGTTTCCACAGTTCTTTTATAATAATTCCCAAAAATATCATTGGCTTTATAAATATCTTTCAGCTCCTTTTCGTCAATCGGTGTAAAGCTCAATGTAGGCAAGGTGTCTTCAATATATTGAATCGCTTTTTTAACTTCAGGCAGTGGATAGTCGTATCGAAAACCAGATTGAATCGTAATGGTTCGAATACCACTGTACTCTTGAATGGTCTCCTTAATTGTCTCTGGATTAACCCCACCACGGAAAGGGAGACAGCCCGGTCCAATGATCGGATAGATACCCACGTCATATTTTTCTCCTACCTTGTAAAAGTTTTGAAGACCCACTTTGCTGGCCAGTACAGCGGGGATCAGCCCAGCATTAAGAGCAGGATCGCTACGAGCAATAAAGGGGCGAAGATAAGGTGGTTTTTTACCAAACTCCGCTTTGCATCCTTCAATATATTCGCTCAATATTTTGTCCGAATTGCATAGGTTATTAACTCCTTCAATCAACGGAATGACATGGAATTCATGCTCTGTTTGTCGCTTAGTATTAAAAGCCTGTCTTTTAAATTCTTCCACTTCATGAAAGGTTTTTTTAACGCGCAAAAGTTGCTGAGCATTCGCGGTCATCGGCAATATCACTTCAAAAACCGGGGGCGCATGCATGCCCAGTTCCTGAGCCACATCGTCCGCTGTTAGTATAGCCATGTAGGCACGCGCCAATCGAAATCCACTCTCTTCATCCGTATTAGGAATACGAAAAGTAAGGAACATATCTTTCCCTAATTTATTTTTCTTAAAGAAGTCATGATGCCTTTGAAATAGTTTTTCAACTACCGCTTCATCCACGAACTTACCTTCCCAATCCCACATGTACTCGGTGCATTTCAGCTCCTCAAACATGCGATGACATTCCTCAACTTCATCGAGTGTGTTGATAAATTTCTTATTATTCCAATACGCCTCCCTAGCATTATCTGGATGCTGGGTGGCCATAGTGGCGGGTATTTTGCGGTCCATTTTTGAAGGGTTAAATGGTGGGCTTACAAATCAAATTTTATACCCAATTTCAAAAATTACAAATTGAATAAAATGATTAGGAAAGAGTTTGGAATTTTGGTCATTTGAATTTTGAAGTGATACAATCATTTCACTATGATTTTACAAGAATACATCCTCGTTTTTTTAATCACCACCTTGGCCGGCATCTACGGTCTTATTTTTGGAGGAGGAAGTCATTTAACACTTCCCTTTCTTTTCTTACTTGGCATCGATCCAAAAGTAGCCATTGCCACCAATCAATTCGGCGCATTGGGTCAGCTTTTTACAGGAAGCTATGTATTTATAAAAAACAAAAAAATCCATTGGGATCTCGTTAAGTGGGTAGCTCCTGCTTATTTAATCGGAGCAGTCATTGGTGTTTTTATTTTGATTCAAATCGACGGTGAATGGATTAAAAAAATCGTCTCAGCCGCCATCGTAGTCTTTGCTCTTTTAACGTTATTTAAAAATCCAGAAGAAAAAACATTCACAAGCATCAAAAAAGAAAAAAGATTAATCGGGTTTTTCTTAGCAGTCGGATTGGGAATATATTTCATAGTGATCACAGCTTCCATCGGAACGATGCTTACTTTTTTGTTGATGTATGTGTTTGGATTGTCATTTAAGCAGGCCGTTCAAAATCGTCAGGTGATCGCAATGATCGCTATATTGCCCGCAGTCACTCTATTGTGGATGAAAGGTTACGTTGATCCACTACTGGCAATTCCATTGCTCGCCGGTAGAACGATTGGAGGTTATATTGGAACCATAATTGTGATGAAATACAAGAGTCATTTTTTGCGTATTATCTTTAGTATCGTTATTATTGCTTTAGCGCTTAAAACATTGTTCTTTTAAAAATAGCCATCAAGTTAGCCAGTATTGTGGATATGCTCAACCGCCCATAGGAATGTGGAGCGTTTGGGCTCTACAAACCTGGCTGGTTAAAATTTTTTTGGAGAATAGAATGAAAAAACTGTTAGTTGATCTAGTCTGTATTGCCATAATCTGCATCATAATTGATGTAATTCAACACATCACCTTTCGGGGGCACATTAACAGCCCATCCTTTTGGACGATGATGGGTCTTCTCGCTATTGTTAGGGTGTTCGTTTGGCTAGTTCCAATCGCTCATATGAGAATTCAGAACAATCCGCCAGAGAGCCGTTAGAAGCGACTTCCCACCTTTAACCAGTTCACCAAAAGTGGGGTTCGGCTCAGTCCGAACCCCACTCATACCTAATACAATTTATATGTGGCTTCACCGAAAAGTCCTTCAAGGCAAAAAACTCGGGAGAAAAATTGGTTTCCCAACCCTTAATTTTCATGTGGGGAATTTTGGGAAAAGCTATTCAGATGGCGTTTATGCTTGCCAGGTTCACATCGGGAAAGTCCTCTATAAAGGAGCACTATATTACGGTTCACGATTGAGCAGTCGAGGAAAGGTTTTAGAAGTACACGTGCTTGATTTTAATAAGAATATTTATAATCAGTTCATTCAATTAAAGGTAGGCAAAAAAATACGAGGCCCTCAATCATTCAGCAATCTCGATGCATTAAAAAAGCAGATTACAGACGACTTAAAAAAGGTATAATAGGCGCATGATCAATTGGCTTCGAAAAATCATCAGCCCCGACAACCCGATCCGTCTTTTTTGGCATCGATTAAAAGGAATGGCTGCGGCCATTCGATACGGATTTCCCGCCAAAAAAATGGTGTGTATCGGCGTTACTGGCACGAATGGTAAAACCACCACCACTCATATGATCGAGCACGTCCTCCGATCATCTGGTAAAAAAGTGGCGATGCTTTCCACTTCCGATTTTGCGATAAAAGGAAAGTTCACCAAAAACAAATCCAAAAAAACCACCATGTCTCCATTTCACACTCAGAAATTCCTCAAACGCTGTGTTCGTCAGCATGTCGATTATGTCGTCATAGAAACCTCATCTCACGCGCTCCATCAGTCTCGTTTGTGGGGAATTCCATTCAGTATTTCGGTCATTACCAATATCACTCACGAACACCTCGATTACCACCGAACGATGGAGAAATACAAAGAGGCTAAAAAAATTCTATTTAAAAACGTCAGCAAAACCTGCCATCGGCATTTGCCAAAAGCCCTCAGTCACATTCCGCATAAGCAGGCGATGATCCTGAATACCACTGATGAATTTTTTGAAGATTTCAATCAAATCACCTGCCCAACCAAAATTACTTATGGATTCGATCAGGGTGATTTGCGAGCACATCACATCAATTATCATAAATCAGGCTCCGTTTTTGCCATGCATTATGTAGAAGATGAAATTGGAATTGAGCTGAAAATCCCTGGTGCTTTTAATGTAGAAAATGCTTTGGCATCAGCGGGTGTCGCATTGGCTTGTAAAGTATCGCTCGACGACATCAAGCGAGGCTTAGAAACATTTGAAGGAGTTGGCGGTCGAATGGAAGTGATTAAAAGCCCTAAAGGATTTGAAGCATTAGTCGACTTTGCTTTAACGCCAGATGCTCTGGAAAGGCTTTATAAAACCCTTCGTGATTCCAAGCCCAATCGTATCATCGGCATCATCGGTAGTTGTGGGGATCGTGATAAGGAAAAGCGCCCCGCAATGGGCCGAATCGTCGCTCAGCATACCGACATCACCATCATCACAGATGAAGAGCCTTACAGCGAAGATCCAATGGCGATTATGGAGGGAATTCTTGAGGGAGCGAAAGAAATCAAAAAATTAGAGGAAGGTCTTCATCTCATCGAAGATCGTTACACCGCAATCGAATTCGCGGTTCAGAATGCCAAGGAAGGCGACCTCATTGTTGTAACGGGAATGGGAAACCTGCCCACAAGAACTCTTAATCACGGTCCAATTGAATGGGATGAGCGAGAAGTGGTAAGAGAAATTATATCTAAATATTCCAAATAGCGGCAAAAAGTTGACAATTGGTGTTTAATGTATTATATTTCTCTCCATTAATTGCCTTCCATGACTGATAAAAACAATTACTTCGGTTTTGATAATAAACCAAGGCTTAGTCTCGACGCGATGCACCAAGCTGACAGAGTTCCTCTCCAGCCGGTATCGCATTTTCCGAATAAATCTGAAATAACACAAAAACCCTCAGAAATTGAAATACCTTCAGCGCCAGAAATTATTGCGGAAGCTCGACCTTATATCAAAGAGAGGTTAGGAAGGCCAATAGAGGGGTTAATAGAAAGTACTATCACCCAAATAAACGAATTGGTTTATGAAGGAGATTATAGATTCGCCTATAGCATTCATTGTCAAACAGGGGTTGATGTATCTAATGATCCAGGATTCCGAGAGGTATTAGAAAATATTGTTGATGATGCGATGAGGGGAAATATAGATGATGTTGATGGTCGATATTTTAGACTTTTTTATTTATTAGGTGAAGATTTTGATGTTAATTCCATACTTGGTTTGAAAGAGCTTATAGTGTTGGTTTTTGATAAATATAAAGATCATCGCTTACCAGCCAATGGTGGAGATAAACCACTTAATCGATTGGCAAAACTATTTAGATCACAAATAGATTTTGGTTGGTACGAAGATGATGATGGTTGGGAGTAGATATTGATATTGTGGTACAATCGGCAGGCTATGAAACAATCGAGAATCTACAACATCATTGATGGATTTTTAGTCATCAATAAACCCAAAGATTGGACTTCTTTTGATGTAGTCGCAAAAGTCCGAGGAATGCTCAATGTCAAAAAAGTCGGTCATACCGGAACTTTAGATCCAAAAGCCACAGGTGTGCTTGTTTTATGTGTTGGGAAAGCCACAAAATTAGCGATGGAAATCACAGCGACGGATAAAGAGTACATCGCTGAAATCACATTAGGGTCAACATCTACAACCGATGATCAGGAGGGGGAGATCACCCCATTTTCTGAAAATCCGAATTCCCCGAGTCAGGCTGATATCGAAAATTTATTCCCACAATTCACAGGGGAGATTGAACAAATTCCCCCCATTTTTTCAGCGATCAAAATTAACGGCAAGCGTGCTTATAAGTCCGCCAGAGCAGGTGAAGAAATTAAAATGAAATCCCGTAACGTAACCGTTCACGAACTCGAAATCATCGATTACAAGTGGCCCGTATTAAAGCTCCGTGTGCATTGTGGAAAGGGTTTTTACGTTCGCTCATTAGCGCGCGATATCGGCGAAGTCTTAAAAGTCGGTGGATATCTTTCCGCACTTGAAAGAACCCGCGTCGGTCAGTTCACAATCGATCAGGCGATCACCGTTGAGGAGGTGGATGAGGGAAAAGTGTTACCCCTGCAATCCACTCACTAAATCCATCAAAACAGTTTTAGGATCAGTTGCGTTTGTTATACCGCTAGCCAAAAGAACTCCTTTGGCTCCAAGTTTAATACAGATGGCAACGTCTTTGCCGGTTTTTACACCTGCTCCAACTAAAAGCTTTTCTTTTCCAATTAGCTTAGCTGCATTTTCAATAATTTCTGGATGAGCGGTCGAAACTGAAATATCTCCACCAATCAATTCAGGTGGCTCAACGGCAATGTAATCCGGATCAAATTCCAAAAACGTCGCTCCCTCCTCTGGTGTCTCCGCGCATACAATGGTGGTTAATCCCACCTCTTTAGCGCGTGCAATTGATCGCTTCAGCACGTCACGTTCTAAGCGTTTTTCAGAATGATTAAGAATTGTGCCTTCAGCACCAACCGACTTAACTGATTCTGGCAAAATATGACCGGTACCACTGCCAAATTCAATCGGGTCAATGTGTTGAGCCATAACAGGAATATGAACCACATCAATAACCTTAGATAAATCAACTGCCTGTACGGCAATACGAATATCAGCACCCGTTTCTTCAGCCACTTCCTGATGAAATTGAGCAAGGGCAATAGCGTTCTCAGCTGTCGCAGACTGATACGTTTTAAAATTCGTAATAATCATCTTAATAACAAAGTTAACATCTAAAATTACGAACTAAGAATAGAATCAAGTCATCCGAAAAACAACTTAATCCTTAATTCTTAATTCTTAATCCTTAGCTAATTAGAACGCCCACAGAAGGAAAAGAATTGGCTCAGCCACCAAAAGAGTTCCTACTAAAGAAAGATAAATCCATTTAGCGACTCGTTCAGAGCGAAGCTTAGCTTCCATCTTAAGTTTAACCTCTTCATTCTGCTTAACACGTTGATCCATAGCAGAGTAAGCGTCTTGAAGCGCGCGATCTTTTTTGTTGAAATCAAGCATTGGAACCATGTGTTTTGCTTGAGCCTCTAATTGCCCAACACGGTAAGTTGCTGCTTCCAATCGATCCTGTTTTTCTTTTAGATCACCTTTAACTTCCTTATATAGTTCTTTGTAAATTTCCTGTTCAACTTTAGGCTGGCTCTTTTCAATTTTTTTAATCTTAACGTCTTTTACCGTTAGGTTTGTTTCTTTCTTAATTGATTCTTCAACACCTAAAATATTGTTTAGATTATCATCATTAATATCCACCAAACGTCCAATATGTTCTTTGATGATTTTATCAACATCTACTTTTTTAATTAAAACACGACGACCGTCTTTTCGGGTTTTGAATCGGTGTTTACGCATATAACGATCCACGGTTCGAGTAGACACTTTTAAGATCTTGCTCGCTTCGATACGATCTACATATTGAATTTTAGACATAGGGCGGTTGTTGTTTATTTTGTAAAATTTTGTCGAACTTTATCTCTAACATGAATGTGGACAAAGCGTTAAGGCAAGTATAGACAGAGTGGACAAAATCGTCAAACCATTATGGTCAGAATTTGCCTATAATCAGGGTGACGAAAATAGGAAATGATTGCTTATATATATAAAAACAAATTGACCGAAAAATATTTAAGCTTATAATCGAGGCCTAATTCTGCTCGAACCCTTGATAAAGAATCAGTTCAGGGCAGGTTGATCTTTCACTTCAATGTTGCAACAAAGGAGGATCCAGATGGCGTGGTCTTATATGGCCGTTGTTCCGCTTCTGGTCGTGCTTGGTTTCACAATGATCAGCTTCCAATATTTGCTAAAGATCTTCTGGGATGCTGGTCGCAGGGCTTTTCGTGACTTCGTTCGGTTGATCAATCTGATTCGGGTGACTCCGATCCTTTCCTGGAGAACTAGGATTTTTGAATTCTTGCTACCTACCTTGTTTCACGGAATCATCATCATTGCCTTTATAGTCATGGCAGGTTGGTGGGCTGTTCTGGCGATATTCACATTTTTCTATTGTTACTTCTTGGCTTTCGCCATTATCGGTTTGTGGCCAGAATTTAAAACCGAACTCCATTTCCTAATAGATGGAGCCAGGCCGAATATCCTTCGAATTCGGTAAGGAAGGTTTTCGTGAATACTCCGGCAATCGTTTCGACAATCGTTTTCATCGTCGTCGCCGCGCTTCTTGCCATCGATCGGCAAAGACGCATGTAGAAAGGGATCGCCCATAGTAGCAACATTGAAGAGCCGCAGCATGTTTTTCTAAACAGGCGGCTTTTCTAAATATCTGTTTTTTTATTTCATCAGCTTTCCAATAAATTCATCAAACAAATAAGCCGCATCCTCTGGTCCTGGGCTAGCTTCTGGATGAAATTGAACCGCAAACCACGGTTTGGTTTTATGTTTAATTCCTTCAACCGTTCCATCGTTTGCATTTTCAAACCACACCTTCCAACCTTTTGGTAGCGTTTTATGATTCACTGCAAACCCATGATTCTGAGACGTGATATAGCAACGCCCTGTGTCTAAATCGATACAAGGTTGGTTGGCACTACGATGTCCGTATTTCAATTTATAAGTATCAGCACCAACAGTGAGTGCCATTAATTGTGTACCCAAACAAATCCCAAAAATAGGCTTTCCTTCTTTCATTACATGTTGAATTGAATCCGTTGCCTGCATAGCCATTTTCGGATCCCCAGGTCCATTAGAAATAAATAATCCATCATATTTTTCCTTCAAATTTTTAATATCAAAATTCCATGGAAGTCGAATCACTCGAACTCCACGATCTAAAAAATTCCGAATAATATTGTGTTTAATCCCACAATCTAAAAGGGCAACAGTGCATTTAATCTTACCTTTTGGTTTCAAGATCGTCATTTTTTTAGGAGAAACTTCGGCAGCTAAATTGTTTAAATTTGGATCACTGAAAGTCATCGCTTTATTGTAGTCAGTTTTTTCGGGAACAAATTTCCCCAGCATTACTCCATGCTCTCGAAGTTTTTGGGTAAGCGCTCTTGTATCCACATTTTGAATCGCAGGAATCTCATGCTTCTTCAAGAAATCGGCCAAACTTTTTTTGGCTTCCCAATGAGAATAGTCCTCAGAATATTCATTAACAATAATTCCACGCAGATGAACTTTCAGGCTTTCAAGTCGCTTACTCAACCCTGCTTCCAATGTACATTCGCCAGGCACACCATAATTACCGATCATCGGATAAGTTAAAACTAAAATCTGCCCTCGATACGACGGATCAGTAAAAGTTTCAGGATAACCCACCATTCCAGTATTAAAAACCACTTCACCATCAATAAACCAACCCTTTCTTTTCGGAGAAAAACCGAACGAGTCACCAATGACTTCAGTTCCGTCTTTTAGTATCAGTTTTAATTTTGTCATATTATTCAGATGGCTTTAGATCCACAACTCTTAACTGCAATTTTTTTCGCCCATTCCATTCATTAATTTCCAAATTGCACACAATGTCATGAGGTTTGGCTGGATCAATTTTATCAAGATGTTGTCCAAAACGAAAGGCAATTGCTCCAATGGTTTGATCGCCATGTTGAATGGGAAATTGAAGGTGTTCAGCGTTACTTCCAACCGATCGAAGTTTGAGAATTTTTACATTTTTAATCAATAAATTCGGCTGTGGGTTCTCGGCACCAAAGGGTTCTAGTCGGCTGATCTTATAGCAGGTTTCAAAACTGAGTTCATGAGGTTTGATCTCACAATCAATTGGTATGGATCCAACAAAATCATTGGGATCAATACTGGATTCACCAGCCTTTTGAACACAACTTAAAAACTCATCAATATTTTCTTTTGGAAGGGTAAAACCTCCCGCCATCACATGGCCACCAAAGGCACTGAAAAGGTCTGCCGCCGCTTCGCGAATGGTTCCCGTGATATCAAAATTATCAACACTTCTCATCGAGGCTACAAATTCAGTTTCTCGTTCTTGCATCGCAATAGTTGGCCGATGAAAACGATCCGCAACTCCGCTAGCAATCAATCCAAGAAGTCCCGATTTCCAAGCTTTGTTTTTAAGAACAATAATGTTCGGAAGCGATTCCATTTGTTCAATTTCAGCAACCGCTTCGTTAACATATTGCTGAGTGTATTCCCGTCGTTCAGCGTTTAATTCATTTAATTTGACCGCTTTTTCTAAGTTCCCAATCAGCAGTTCAAAGGCATGAAGAGGGTCGTCAATTCGACCTGCAGCATTGATTCGAGGGCTGATTTGAAACCCAATCGTTGTACTGGTGATTTTGTCTGTTGATAAATTGGCTACTTTTAGAAGCTCTAAAATACCCTCATTTTTACCTTCAGTTAATCGCTTAACTCCTTCTCGAACCATGATTCGATTTTCACCGGTTAGCGCCATACAATCCGCAACAATACCAAGGGAAACAATCCCAAGTTGATGGTCTAAATAGGTTTTTGCTTTCTCCTCATCCCATACATCATAAGCTAAAATGGTAACTATTTTATAGGCTAGGCTCGCTCCACAAATTTCTTTATTAGGATACTCGCAATCAGGTCGTTGAGGGTTAACAATGGCACAGGCATTCGGAAGTACTTCTGGCATGCTGTGATGATCGGTCACGACCACATCAATTCCTAGTTCATTGGCCAGTTCAACCTCTTTAAAATTCGAAGTTCCGCAATCAACTGTAATGATCAAATCAATATTTTGCTCTTTGAACTGACGAATGAAGTAATCTTTTAATCCATATCCATCATTTTCACGATTAGGAAGGGTATAATGAACATCAGCTTCCATTTTTTTCAAAAAATCATACATCACCGCAGTGGCCGTCACTCCATCAACATCGTAATCTCCGAAAATCATGACTTTTTCACCATCACTAATTGCTCTTTTAATACGCTCAACCGCTTTATCAACTTCCTTTAAAAGATTAGGATCGTGCAAATCATTCATGGTGCCATTGAAAAATAACTCGGCCTTTTCAGGCGAATTAATACCACGATTCTTCAGCAACTTTGCAACAATCGTCAACTCTTCACTTTCATTCTTTATAACCCATTTTTTACCTAGTAAACTCATAATCTAATTAATCAAGGAGGTGAGTATAATAGCCGATAGTTTTCGATTTTGGCAAATGAGTTCCCTCTCTTTGTATTGACAAAATAGACAAAAAATTGTAGAATGCATATTACTTGCCCCAAGAATCCCTCATCAGGGTGTTCTGTGGCAGTGATCTTATACAATTCGCTGATTTTTTAGTGTCGGTTTCAACCTCATTTTCTAGACTTAGAAGATGGCGTTGAGATCGACACAGCAAGGTGTTGCTCAATCATTTGTATGAATCTTAATGTTTGGAGAGAGAAATGAAGAATCTTTTTCTTATTTTAATCCTGTCTTCGGCCGCTTGCGCCACGAGTGCAACTCACACCAGAGCTTCCGCCAATCCCGGCATAGGCCCAGTCTTCAATGATGATAGCCTGCAAGTCATGTCAGGTCTCATTCTCGAGATGGGCGGCAACGGCTACGCTGGTATTCAGAATGATGGCACGGCGATTGCTTGTGGTGCTGTTGGCAAAAGCCTTCAGCTCGTTCGCGGAACGGCATCTATGCGCGCCCGCGCCATTTTAGTATTTGCTTCCAAGAGCGCAACGGTGCGCGAGCGCATTCAGAAACTGCCAAATGGAGGACTAATCATTACAACCTTCAAGAGCGCCGTTGCCACTGGAATTG
>CBDUQS010000005.1:0-44479 GCA_965369815.1 uncultured bacterium
CTTTTTCACAACCGCTTAAAAAAAGAGAAAAAACAAAAAGAACGGAAAAGATGATTTTAAAAGAGTTTTTCATAAGTAGATAATTATCTATTTATTTTATCATAAACAGAGAGAAAAGTCTACTCTAAAACCCCTCCTAAAAGCAAGTGAAGAAAAGCATTGATTTAATACACCATTGAGACCACATTCCCGCACGAAACAGAATTTAACCTTTCGACAACACAAGCTCGGTAATAATAAGTGCGTGAACGAATCACATTTTGGTCAATATAATTGGAATAATGTTTGTTCGATGAGGAGGAAATAGCAGGATTATCGGGGTAATTTGGATAACTATTAAGTGTGGAACGGATGATTTTATAAAATTGAAAATCCTCACTTGGACAGGTGGTCCAATTTAGCTTAATCCCTTTAAAGACAGTATCTTTCTTAGCTGACAAATAAGGCTTGCAACTGTCATGATTGCTTATGGGCGGGGTTGTCACAGAAGGTGTCTTGGGAGTTGACGGAGAAGCTGCCTCAGTCTGACTGTCTTCACTGGCCTCTCCTTCCGTTGCTTCATCAGAGCTAGTTTTTTCTAGTGAAACGCTAAATCCATATTTTTCATCCATTTCCTTGTTCCACTGAAACCAATCGCTCGATAAATAGTCATTATTAATATCGGCTTCCGATAAATCAGTTGAAACCGTTATTTCTTTGCCAGAGGCAATTGATTGAAATCCCTCATCGGTAGAAAGCTCTACTTCCTTATCAATTGCTTTAACGTTGATTCGATTCGCCTTCAGATTCACTGAAAGGTCAAATGCTCCACTGGTAGACTTAATAGTATGATTGAGAGAGCGTATTTGATGCGTGTTGTTTCGACTTGGCTTAACTCGGTAATAGCCACGACCGGAAAGTTGAGTAAAAAGAGCGTCTCGATGGCTGATTTGACCCACCTTTAATTCAGAGTTTTCATTGAGGCGAATAAAGCTGCCAGAAGGAGTTTGAAGTTCAGTACGGGAATCTTTTCCGGTTCGGATGCGATGACCTTGTGTAATCAGAATGCTTTCATCAGCAATTTCCCAAACCTCCCCATTACTACTAAAATAAAGGTCCCCCTCCAGATAAGAAATTGAAAGGCTGAGGGGGCGGGAAATTGTTTTTAAACTAATGACCATCAAACAAAAGCTAACAATAGATAATATTAAAAACGAAATCGCAATAGCTAGAATTCGGTGTGATTTTTTCTTAAGGAGTTTCATAAAAAGGTGGCTAAAAGACTAGCTTTCATTGTATCGCTGCCACTCTTTTTAATCAAATCGTTTTAAAGTTGGCAGTCCGCGATCATTTCGGATGGAAAGCTAAAAGACTCAACCGATTCGCAGGTGTATTGTCCACTTTCTCCGTAGTAAGCAATCATCCAATCATTATTTTCTTTAGAGGCAAGAAGTTGAGTATCTGGAGTTCCATCAGGCCATCGAATAATTCCTCGAAAGTGAGCCAGGGTTAGCTTTTGAATTCCAATTTTAAATTCACCAGGAATTAACTTTTCTTGTTTCATAAAGGCAAACTCAATCAAGTTATAGCTTCGTGCCGGCTTTGGAGCATTTAGATCAACTTTACAGACTTCACCCTTTTTAATGCATTGATTAGATTCCTCACACCATTCGTACTTATCGGCAAAAACACATCCATATTCATCTTTATGAGAAGGTTTTTCAGCTATCTTATCCGATATAGCTTCGCTTGTCACAGGATCGACGGAGCTACTTGAGTCGTCTGAGCTAGAGCAGGCATTTAGCGTCAGTCCAACGATAAAAATAAGGAATATAAAAATAATTTTCTTTTTCATAACAATCTTAAATTAAATAAATTCCCTTCTATTATAATCAAAAAATAAAATATTCAACTTTCTTAGCTTGACAGAGTGGGGGAGTATGGATAACTTAAAAACAACTTTATAAAAAAATAAAATGATTAAAAAACTATTATTCCAAGGGAAAATCCCACTATTCAAAGAGTTAAAGCTAGTATTATTCCTCCTTTCTTTTTCAGCCTTACTTGTTTTTTTAATGCCAAAAGAATTTAAAACATTTGGTGAAATAGGCTGGTATACATTGATTTTCATTGTCTACATCCGCCCGCTTTCCGATGTACTTCCGAAAATTGGCCTTTTAAAAAGCCTTTCCACGCTTCGAAAGGAAGTGGGGATCTTATGTGGATCATTCATATTGGCCCACGGAATCGGCTTTTTCCTAAAAAAAGATCTCTCCATTTTTGGCTCACTTATCAACCCAAAATTCTGGGATTTCACAGGATTATTCGGCTGGGGAATGGTTGGTTTTATCGCCACTTTCTTGGTGATGCTTACGTCCAATAATTACGCACTCAAAAAGCTCAAAAAATACTGGAAGCCTATCCAAAGACTTACTTACTTAATCTTCCTCGTTTCTGCCATCCACATCGCTTTCGCTGGGGATCATTGGGTGGAAAATGGGCTGATCATCGGTGGATTTGTTGTTTTATGGCTACTGGCCTATAGAAAGGTAGTGATTTGGAAATAATCTATTCAACTATCTGATTCACATCCCCAGGCTGATCTTTCGATCCTTCACGAATCACCTTATATTCACCAGAACCTTCATTCAGATCATAAATACTGAAGTTGGTTTTGATGTCGAAGCCGTCGAAGTGAAAGGCAAAGTTGGTGGAAATACTTCCATCTGGGCTCAAAACTCGATGAAAAACATTAGGAGGCCACCCAAAAACACAGGGGCCATCAAAAATCACTTTATCTCCATGTTTTACATAGTCAGGAGTCACTTCAAAAGTCTCCATTTTACCGTGTTCCGTGGTGTATAGATCCACCAGCCTTTTTCCGTTATAAACCAATAAATTATCTTCTTGTTCCGGGTGCATATACCAAGGGCGTTCCACATCACATCCGTCAGAAGAGGGACTGATAGCACCAGGTTCATGACGAACTTGATCAATTGATTTCAAATCTTTGACAATCTCAGGAACAACATAAAACTGAACATCAGGCGTATGACGTAGATTTTTAAGAGGAATAAAAAAACACATCCCATCAATATAATACTTTTTAATCATTTTATTAGTAATTATGAATTTTTTGAGTTTTTTTCGAATTTCGTGCTTCGAGTTTCGAATTTACCAACTACCTCCACCACCTCCACCAAAACCTCCACCAGAAAATCCTCCGCTAAAGCCACTACTCCCACCACTGCTACTCGGATGTGAGGCAAAAGCAGTTCCAATCGAGCTGGAAACCTTGTTAAGACTTTGAGTGAATCGGGTCGGAAAAAACACTCCGTGATGCCCCTCATACCATTCAGGTGGCTGGTCAAAGGCTCCCTCAAAGGCCTTACTCCATTTATCAGCGATTTTAAGTGTCATCGCATAGGGAAGAAGTTCATAAAAAATATGCTTTTTCTCCTGAAATTTCAAACGATCTTTTTCGGCGATTTCCATATAATGTTTGAATCCAAGAATATGTTCACGAGCCTCAACTCCTTTTGGTGTTTTTTGAGGCATGGCATTGGAAAAAATGAGCGATAAAAAGCCATTAATAAAAAACACGGAAGAGAATCCAGTTCCCATCAAATTAATCTCAAGTCCAAAGAGAATGAATCCAACAACAATAAAAATAATTCCTTTTATCATGTATTTGGAGCGGACTTTTTTAGGAGAAATTGGGAAATATTTTTTCTCAGTCAGGCTTTTGAAAAGTTCTTCTTTAAGCTTGGGAAGAGCGGTATAGAATTTGTTCTGAAGATCAGAAATTTTCCGAGAGGAGCCACCGTCAAAAACTTTATCAACAAAAAGCTGCTCAAAAGCATTGAGGCCACGGTCACCCGGTTTGGGTTTATCAATTTTAATAAGCTCATGATCATCGGTTTTAAAGATCCACCCTTTGCTTTTGGGTAAAACTTTAATCTTTAAATAGCCCCGAACACACAAATCAACAATAGTAGAAGTGAGATCGCGAATGTCCACCTTCTCATCCACCAAAGTTCCCATTTCAGCAGGGGAGAGTTTATCGGGTGGATCGTATTGAGGAACCAGCACTCCGCGCCCTCGCGGGTCACGACCTTTTTTAAAAAAGGTATAAATCGGTTCTGCTATAACCCCAAAGGCAAGAAAAATGATTAGATAAAAAAGCATCTGAAGCCAGGATTTTTCCTTAAGTTCAAAGGTTTCAGCAATCGTTTCGCTGGGCTTTAAATCCACCACTCGAATATCGGAATTATAATAACCAAATGCTTTCACGGCCAGCTCATGGCGACCAGCGGGAAGGTAGTCGAGCAAGCAATCTCCTTCACATTGTTTATCACCATTCAGATAAACCTCCGCATCGTTAGGAGTTGTGTTGACCTGAATAGAAGCAGGGCGCTCAAAAATATTAGGAGGCATGCCTACCACAATCGTCATTCCATTTTTGGGTGGAAGTGAGCTATTGGCACGAAAAACAACCGCATTCACCTCTTCACCATACTCATAAATACAATCTTCCGCAGCGCTGTAGCTAGCACCTGTGAAGCATTTGAACTCAAGTGATTCATTCCCTATTACCGACTCGGGAAGTCGAACAGTTGCAGTGGCTTGATGAATAGGAACAGGCCAGGCGTTTCCGGTTGCGTTCCAATAAAGCTCACCATGATCGGGGAAAAACCGAACCGCATGATCGACATTGTATTGAATTTTATAAGTCTGATCTCCGTTAACATAGACATCCGCATCTCCAACTTTTAAACGAGTACCACTGCCAATCAGCTCCTCTTCGTAATTCCAAGATTTTCCACCACCGTCCGTAATGGATTGAATATCAATCGAAATTCCTTCGGTTTGAATATCCCGAAAAATTCCATGACGATCTTCGGTGAACTTGGCTTTAATGGTTTCGACAACTGTGATTTGCCCATTTTCGTGCATCTGAATTTCAGTATGGAAATTCTGAATATCGAACGATTCTTGGGCAAAAGCGGGCAATGCAAAAAGAGTCGCAAGTAAAAAGCTAGCCAGTAAAGATTGGATTTTATTCATATTATTTTTTCTTGGTTGATTTTGGAGCTTTCCCGTCCGAACGGCCATCTTTTGGCCGGGCGGGCGAAGGTTCCTTTCGAATCACTTCAATAGTAAAGGAAGTCGCCATAGCCGCGATGGTACCGACGGCGATCAGGATAGGGGCAAAAAGTAGCCCTAAAATCCCAACATTCACTGGGATTTCAAGATAAACCTTTCCTTCCTCATTTTTAATAACAATACGACGAACATTCCCTTCTTTAACCAAGGATCGAACCTTGTTAATAAGGTCAACTCCCTCCACTTTAAATACAGATTTTTTAGGCATATTGAATTAGGTTAAATTAAAAATCGGGACAAACTACAATACATTGTTGATTGAGACATTTAGCAGCAAAAGGACAGCTGGAGCGCATCGCATATTCACCAGGAGTCAAACAGTCGCTATCCTGTTCACAAGTGGAATCAAGTTGAGTTTCACACTTGCCATCCACAAAATCAATCACACTGTTTCTCTCTTCGGCCAGACAGTGATTTTCAAAAGTTTCAAGAATGGGATTGCAGGGTGTGGTGATACATTGAATTTCCACCATCGCACAAACAGGTTTATCTGCTTTGGTGCAAGCTGTTTTATCGGGAATCGGGTCACTGACCTCAGTATCAACAGGCGTCGGGTCAACAGACGGCGGATTCGTAAGGCTACAGCCCGTTAAGATCAATAGCAAAAATAGTGATGAGATTATTTTTTTCATTTTTTCTTAAAAAAGAACAACTCTATTTTATAGGATTGTAAGAAAGCTTGCACCTCAAAAAAAAATCCATTAAACTTTCGAAGTAAATTTGGTGTGGCCTGGTAGCTCAGTGGTAGAGCGAAGGATTGAAAATCCTTGCGTCGGTGGTTCAATTCCGCCTCGGGCCACCACTAAAAAGCAGACTCGTAATGGGGTCTTTTTTTTAACCTAAGCGAGGATAAAATAAATAATTAAATCGAAGACCTCCCTCATCACCTTCACCTAAATTTTCAGATCCAGAGAATACTTCGGGTAAGATAGGAAAGAAAGTGTCGCATTCAAATTTCTCATGAATATGGGTTAAATAAATGCCATCCAAGGTTGGATAAGTCAGAATTTCTTCGAATACTTTTCCGCCCCCAATCACAAAGATGTTTTCAATGTTGTCATCCGCTAAATTCAAAGCATCTTCCATAGAATACTGAACTTCCGCCCCTTCGGTTTTGTACTCAGGATTTCGAGTTAAAACCACATTCCTTCGGCCGGGGAGCGGTCGATGAGAGCTTGGAATAGATTCCCACGTCGTTCGACCCATCAAAACCATATTTTGCTTATTGGGATCTTCGGTTTTAGTGGTGACTTCCTGAAAGTACTTCAGTTCGCTTTTTAAGTGCCATGGCATTTTTCCATCCTTTCCAATGCCAAGTTTTTGGTCGGTGGCAACGACAATGTAAATTTTGTGATCGTTGATCATACGGCGATAGGAAATTTAATATAAGCATCGTGTTCATAGTCTGTTAATTTGAAATCTTCAATTTCCAAATCCCAAAATGGTTTTTTGGTGATTTCAAGTTTTGGAAGTGCTTTTGGAGTTCGGGTAATCTGCTCTTTTAATCCATCCACATGGTTACTATATATATGAGCGTCACCAAAAGTGTGAATAAAATGACGGGGGATTAGATCGCATTCCTGTGCCACCATCATAAGCAACGTCGCATAGCTGGCAATATTATAAGGAACACCCAAGGCGATATCCGCACTGCGCTGATACAACTGAAGATCTAAAAATCCATTAGCTACATTAAACTGAATGAAAGCGTGGCAGGGCATTAACGCCATTCGTGGCAGGTCCGCAACATTCCAAGCACTCACAATGATTCGGCGGGATTTTGGATCCTTTTTAATTAAATCCATCGCCTCTTGAATCTGATTCACATGAGTGACGGAGCACGTTCCATCTTCCTTTTTTTCATGCCGTTCCCATTTAATCCACTGATAACCATATATAGGTCCCAAATCTCCGTTCTCATCGGCCCAGGCGTCCCAAATAGGGGTGTGCTTGGTAAAATCATCATCATTAATATTGGTAGAGCCATGAAGGAACCACAAAAGTTCACGAACAATCGCATCAAACCGAACTTTTTTCGTGGTCACCATGGGGAACCCCTCACGTAGATCAAAACGATTTTGATAACCAAAAACAGAAAATGTTCCCGTTCCAGTCCGATCATCCTTAGTTTCACCGTTTTCCAGTACGAATTTTACGAGGTCGAGGTATTGCTTCATATCTGATTTGAAATTAGTGATTAACGATTTAAATATATCGAATCATGGCTATAATGAAAATATGAAATGTCTGTATATCAAATTTACAGACATGAGGAACAGGCGTGCTGGACAAAGCTTGCGCTAAGCCAGACACACCTGTCTGTAGTTCCCCTGATCTCAGTTGGAGATCGAATCTATCTGAAAGCTTCTGCCACAGTTTCCGCTTTGGGATTCTTTGGCATATGGCAGTAGATCATCCAGATGAGAATTTCCTAGATCTTTCGGAAGGTTGATGCGAACTTCAACCAGGTTGCGACTTTTGCATTTCAGCAGAATTCGCTTGCTGGCATTAGCTCCCAACGCATAATCAACCACTCGAAGAAACTCTTTCGTAGAGACCTCTTTACCAGTATTACTGGCCATGAAATTCGCGACCTCTGGGGTGTTGAAATCTCTTGTGAGGCTGATGGATACCCTGAAGTATTCATCAATGCTACGAGCTTGGCAGGTTCCATGCTTGTACCACTCATAAAGATGGAGATCTCCACCTTCTGCGTAGCTAGGCATAACCTGCATAAGATGAGGTTTGACCACGTCGCTGATGGGAATAAAAGGATACTTACGGATCGGCTTTTTTACCGAACCGCAAAAATCGTATTTAGTTCCACATGAGTTTCTGTTGGGCCAAAGTCCATGTAGCGTGAAGTTCGTAGCTTGCCATGCGGAGCTGCTGGTAGCAGAGCAACCATCCTTTCCACGGTTGGCTTCACAGAAGGCGGGTTGCCAACTGAGTGCCAGAACATAGCTGTCTGCCAACCCTGCGGTGGAGCAGCTAGATCTAGAAGTGGATGCCGTTGAGCTGAAACCTGGGCAATTACTCGCCTTTTTCCAACCCGCTGCAGTGGCTTCCTTCTCGGTTCGGAAGAGGCGCTCGCCGGGCCTGTTGATTTTCACGTCCTGGTACTGCGGACAGCCAGGAATGTGATATGTTTTGTTGCCTTTTGAGCTGATGTTACCTTTTACTTCTCCTTGTTCGCTGGCACAGACCGAAGTGATCGGCACGGCCAGTACAAGGATTACCACAAGAATTCGATTCATTTCTTCTCCTTAAAGTTTGAGCCAGGGGAACCTATCCTTCGTTACACGCTCCCCATTGACTGGAAATCGTACAAAAACAAAAGAAAGTGTCCTGGTTCAAATCACCTTATTTTTAATGAACACAGATATGGTATAACACCTTACAATAAAAGTATGTATATGTCAATATAATCCGTTATACGCTATTTCAATCATTTCCGTCAATTGAAAAACTGCTCATGAGTAAGTATAATTTCTGTCGTTAAGCTTAATCCCATTTAAAATGAAAACCCTTCAGGACGCGCCAGACCTAACCGGTAAAAAAATAATTGTTCGCGTTGATTTTAATGTACCTTTAGATGAAAACGGCGAAGTTCGTAACGACAAGCGCATTCGTCACGCTTTACCTACAATCAAGCATCTTTTGGAAGCAGGGGTTTCTCAGGTTATTTTAATGAGTCACGTGGGTCGCCCGAAGAACAACGAGGAAAATTTGAAAACAGGAAAGATTGCCGCAAAACTCGCTGAACATCTTGAATTGGAGGTAGTTAAGGTCGACGATTGGGGTGAAAATGGATTACCAGAGGCAAAAGTAGTGATGCTCGAAAATCTTCGTTTCCACCCAGGTGAAAAAAGCAAAGAAGAAGCAGAAGTGGAGGCGTTCAGTAGGCAATTGGCGTCACTTGCGGATATCTACGTGAACGAAGCATTCAGTAATTCTCATCGAAAGCACGCAAGTATGATGCTCCCAAAAATGATGCCTGGCTTTGTTGGATTGGGAGTGGAAAAGGAAGTTAGTTCTATTAAAAAAGCCATCGAAAACCCAGAACACCCTTTGGTAGCTGTGATCGGCGGGCTGAAAGCCGATAAATTGACCGCGATTGATAATTTACTAAAAAGTGCCGACACCATCTTGGTAGCAGGCGCATTGGCTTTTACCTTATTGAAAGCAAAAGGAAAAAACATGGGTTCCAGTAAAATTGACGATGAAGGTCTTGATGAAATGGGGGATTTAGTACAAAGACTTTCAGAGAATGAAAAAGTTCAATTACCAGTCGACGCGGTGGTAGCCGATGCTTTCGCAGAAGATGCGAATTTCAAGGACGTATCGGCCGACGATGTGGAGGACGGTTGGATGGCGCTTGATATCGGCCCTGAAACGGTGGGACATTATGTGGCGAAATTAAAAGAAGCAAAAACCATTTTATGGTTTGGCCCTATTGGTGTATTTGAAATGGAGCCGTTTAGTCATGGAACCAAGATGATCGGTCGTACTATTGCCGAAGCTGATGCAGTTTCAATCGTGGGAGGGGGCGATAGCGCTTCAGCCGTTGAAAAGATGGGATTGGCGGACGATATAACACTAGTTTCTACGGGCGGTGGTGCTTCACTTAAAATGATCGAAGGAAAGGAGTTACCCGCGATTAAAATTTTAGAAAATTAACCTAAGTAAGCAGCGAAGTCACTTGAGACTCGCACTTGCACTTGCACTATGGCGCAGCCATCTAGACAAATCGTTTATGTTGAAATCGATGACGAAGTCACCGCTATTTTCGATCAAATAAAAAACATTCGAAAAAAAGAGATTCTTTTGGTAGTGCCCAAAAAAGCCATTCTTTTTCAAAGCGTGGTGAATTTACGGATTCTGAAAAAGAAATTGATCGAGAAAAATAAAAAATTAATTATTGTAACAGCGGATCGTAACGGAAAGCATTTGGCTGCAAAGGTGGGAATTCCTGTGATGCGTCGAGTGGAGGTTGAGAAAAAACTGGTTCCAAAAGAGGATGAGGTGGTTGCTTCTAAAATGAAAATCCAACCGATACAAGCGCGTCGAAATTTATCCTTAAAAGAAGAGCGTCCACAGCGATTTACAGAAAAGAAGGTGAGTATCCGCGAACTCATTCAGGAGTTTAGAAGTAAAGACAGTAGTCACAAGCGAAAATCGGCCGATTACAATACTTCTCTCCACAGAATAAAGCCAAGCCGAAAATTTTTAATAATGATTGTCTTTGTGAGTGTTGGCTTATTTATGCTGGTGAGCTACATCGCTCTTCCTTCAGCAACCATTTATATTCGTCCAAAATTCGATAATGTAGATTTCACAGTGAATATTACCTTGGCAGACAAGCGGAAAAATCAAACCTTATTAAAAGAAAATAAGCCTCATGTAATCGTCAGCGAGGTGGTCAGTGCGACCACTAAACAAACCAAGGTGTTCACAACCACTAGTAAAGAATTTAACGGGGAGAATGCCAAGGGTAAACTTAATATTGTAAATACAAGTAATGAAGAGTGGACACTAAAAGAGGGAACTCGATTTCAAAGTGATGAGGGGATTATTTTTCGAACGTCTAAAGGAGTCATCGTCCCCGGGCGAACAGAGGATAGGTTGGGAGATACTTCACCAGGATCCTTAGCGGTGCCCGTTGAGGCAGATCCTTTTGATATTTACAGCGAACCAGTAGGGGGAAGGGGAAACTTGCCACCAATCCGCTTCATTATCCCAGGTCTTTCCAAATACAATCAGAGAATTATTTGGGGGGAGTCCGAAGAAAGGATGGAAGGAGGGGTGACCGATTATCGTTCCATTGTAAAAGAAGAGGATATTGAATCCGCTAAAAAGCAAATTGAGGACAATTTGATACTAATGGCAAAGGAGGATTTAAGAACGTATATCGATGAGGTGAATCAGCTCAATAAATCAAAACTGGTCTTGCTCGATGACAGTCGTTATTTAAAAACAGAACTGCTCGATCTTCGTCTTTCCGATGATTTAGAGGGTAGTTATAAAGAAAAGTTTGAACTGTTTGCTAAGATCTCCGCTGAGGGGGTGGCATTTGATTATGACCAGTTGTTTACAGTGCTTAAAAGAGAATTAGGAGGAAGAGCCCATCCTGATATGAAAATTCGTGATAGCTCGATAGAGGCCAAAAACATAACTTACGAGGTGATTGATGAAGATGAGTTGCTCGGTCAAATTAAAATCACCACTACTATTGTTGGAATAGAAGAATTTGTGATCGATTCAACCACAGAATCAGGAGCTCGCTTTGGAATGAGGATAAAAGAAAAGGTCCTCAATCTTTCTGTAGAAGAGGCAGAGGCGCTGATTAGCAACTTTGAAGAAGTGGATGCAGTTGAAATCAAAACATGGCCGGTTTGGGTAAATAGCCTCCCTCGTATTACGGAAAGTATTGAAATTAAGCTGATGGAAAATTAGAATTGTTTCTACAATTCTTCCAGATCAATTTTAGAGATATCCTCAACTTTTTCGTTGTGAGACGTTTCTGGATTGTAAATCTGATAGAACATTTCAATCAGTTGTGGAGTGGTTAGTTGTGTCACTCTTAGGTTGCAGGATTCAAGTCCAGCTTTTACAACGTTGACTCGCTCAGAAAGATGCTTATTTAGCTCTTCAAATTCATGGTGACGTCTTTTAATAGCATCCACGCTGTCTTGAGAAGAAATGCTCTGCATGAATTTAGCAAGCATTCCAAGGTTCTGAGATCGATAAGGATCGTAAGGAACTACTACGTAAAAGTTCTTTTCCATAATATCCGCGTATTCTACCAATTTTTGAATATAATCCGCATACTCAAGGGTTTGCTCCTTAAGAAGGGTACTCTCATGTTTCGCTGCCTGTTCTTTTACATTGTCGATGTATTTATCAATATCAAGCTTTCTAGACTTAACACAAATCTGAATCGGGAAGTCGATTGAGTTTAAAAATCCCTGATAAGCAAAAATAATTCCATTTTGCTCATCTTCCGACTTCAAATTAAAATTCACGCTGGAAGTTTGAAGAACAGCACGGATTCCTCCATTTTTTAGTATCACCGCATCATCCTTAATTTCCGCGATATTCAGATAAAGCTGAGTACTAGCTGCAGGAGAGCCTTTCTTTTGCTTTACGCTGTCTTTCGTTGGTTGAGGTGTATCAGCCATTTTAAAATTTTAAATTAAGAATTAAAAATTAATCGAGGTTTATTTCAATTTCCCCTTTTTCCAAATCTCGAATGTCAAATTCACCCCCTTTTGATTGATCCGCCACTGAAGGTTTAGTAGGTGGCTGAGGGGTGGGTTCTTGCTTAGGCTGAGGTTTGGGTTTCGGAATATATTGAGCAGGTTGTTTTTTAGTCGTTGTATTAACACTATTGTTCTCACGAATTGGCTTTGGAGTTGGGCGACTTCTTTTCCGGGTTTTCTTTTTTGGAGCTTCAGCTACTTCCTGTTTTTTTGCAGGAGCGGCAGTGGGCTTACTAGTCGCTTGAGGGGTGGGTTGTTTTTTGACACCTTTCATCGATTCTACCTCTTTGCTTACCTTCTCAATCTCTTGTTTGGCAATTTCAGCCTCTTTAGTTCCTTGTTTCAGTTGAGTGGTGGGAAGTTGAGCAAACACCTTAAGCATCTCCATATGAGCTTCTTTCGTTCGCCAATACATATTCCCAGTTTCATCTTTTTTAGTTCCAAAATAAGCGGAAGACATCAAATCATCATCATGTGCTTCGTCAACGTCGTCATGAGCAGGGGTTTCTACATGGTCGAAATCATGAGAGTTCAGCATGTGAGTCAGCTCACTAAGGTTAGAGGCTTGTTTGGTTTTTTCAGCCATTTTATCAGAAGTATCCGACTGAGAAACAGATGACTTAGAAATTCCTCCACTTAAATCGGGGGAAACTAAACTAGCAATACCGCGATGATCCCAAATACGTTTTTTTGGCTTAATCGAAAACTCCAAAAATAAAAACATATATTTAATCAGAGGAATATCATTGATCTTAATCATGGCAAAGGCTGCCGAAATAAGACCAGGAATTGCAATAATAATGTATTCAAGGATATTGAGCTCATAAAGCTTGCTCATTAGCGCAAAGAGAACATAACTGATTCCGAATCCAATCGCTAAAATAATCAATTGCCTCAGACTCAATGGTCCAACAATTTTATCTTCAATGCCGACATCTTGGGGGATCTTGTATTGCATGGTAGTAGCGAGAGGCGCGGTCCGCGAATGGAATAAAGGCCGGAGGCCGCTGTGTAATGAGGACTTCGATCAGAAAATTTACGTAACGTTAGTGAAGAAAATTATTCTGAATCGGAGAGCGCTTCCCCATTGAAACAGTACAGGGAGATCACTCAGTTAAAGTATTATCTTATTATTATACCAAAAAAACGCTCTAAAATCAATACATCTTCAGAGAGAAAATTAAGCAGTGATTATTTATCCTCAGATTCAGCCAACTCAATGGTTTTGATCGCCAATTTTGCCATTTCAGCACGAGTGATAGATTTGGCGGGGCCAAAGTAGCTGAATCGACTATCGTTTCCGTCGGCAATACCCGACATAATTCCTTTTTGAATGGCAAAATCAGCATAAGGGAAATACCATTGGCTACCCTTTAGGTCTAAATATCGTTTTTTATTTTGAATGGAATCCGAAACAGGACGCCCACTCATATCAAACTCAAAGGCAGAAAAAAGAATTTTAACCGCCTCCGCTCGATTAATAAATTGATCAGGTCTAAAGGTTCCATCGCTGTACCCCTTAACAAGCCCAAGCTCATGAGCTTTATTGGCATAAGGAGTATACCAAGCGTAAAGCGGGACATCAGAGAATGGGGTGTCTTCAATATCATCAGCATTATCAACCTCTGCATCAACAGCTTTTAAGGCAATTTTTAAAAATTCAGCACGTGTTAGGTAGTCGTTTGGAGCAAAAACCCCTTTACTTCGACCCTTTACAATTCCCTTTCGATAAAGCGCTTCAATGTAATTTTTAGCCCAATGAGTCAGGACATCCTGAAAGACAGAGGCGTTGTAGTTTTTTCCGCTTTGAGCAATAAAAAAAGATTTGGTTTTATAGGCAGAAACAGTTACCGTTTTGGCATTCAAATCTGTTTCATAAAGGCCACGTGGGTATTCAATGTAATCTTCATTTTCAGGAATATAGCTTAAAACAGTTACTTTTTCATTTGGATTAAAGGCATCGGTAAAGGGAATAGTAATTTTATAAGGTGGGTCAAACTGAAGGGATTCTCCTTCTGCAGAAGCGAATTCAAAAATAGAGCGGAAAGAATATCCAAACTCAATTGGAAAATCTTTCATGTAAAGATTATTGGGAGGCTTGATATAGCCAGTGAAAGGTTTTCCTTCCTCAGTGGTGATTTTAGTGCCTTTATCAAACTCAATCACAGTGCCTCGAATGACATCTTTAAAAATAAGAGGTCGAGCAATGGTACCATTGTGTTCACGAGTAATATAAATCGCTGGCTTGCTGGTGATTGTCATTGGTGTGTCGGAAGGGAGAGTGGGGGCAGTGACCGCATTAGCCTTATAATCATCAGGGTCTTCTCCGCCCAAACGAACCACACAGTAATTCCCACGAAGAACAAAACCATAATCACATGACAGAACAGCGCATTCTGGGTATCGATTAACCACCTCTTTCGCATTTTCAAATGTGGGGCAAACTAGGCTGTATCGATCGGTATGAATGGTTGTTTTATTGCCAACACCATCGACAGCAAAAGAGCGGACCGTCGTCCCCTCACGAACTGAAAAAGGCTCTGTATAAACAGGGCTTGATTCAGAAATATTAACGTCATTCAATGTATAATAAATGGTAGCCGTTTCATCTAAAAAATCATCACTGCCCGTGTAATCACCGTCATAAGCTTTTAGCTCAACGTTTTGAGCGAAGGTATAGGCACCTCCAGGAGGATTAGCTACTAAGGTAGGAGCAGTATAATCAATGGCAACCGCTGTATGGAAAACACTAATATCTTCATTGTCATTACTATCTCCTGCCATCGTGTTGCCAGCTACATCACGGATGCCTCTAAGGCGAAGGGCATGGCTATCATCTGAAAACAATTCTTGATTGATAAGAATAGTGATTGTTTTTTGATCGCTCTCAAGTCGGAAGTCAAAATCCATTGGCTTAGCTGCATGCTCAAATCGAAGGGTGAAGTTTAGAATAATACTTGATTCATCTATCGGCTCTGAGAAGGTTACAGAGAAGCTTTTTGTTAAAGTGCTAATTCCAGTGGTCCCATTAGGAATAGAGACAGAAGCAACCGTTGGAGCTTCCATGTCTTCGAGCTTACAATAAGAGTCACACCCATCTCGATTGATAAAATTACCGTCATCGCACGTCTCTCCTTCACTAAGAATACCATCTCCACAATAGAGACTAGCAAAGGCAATCGGGCTAAAGAAAAATCCAATCAAAAGAGCAAAAAAAGTTTTTCGAAGCATAAAGCTTATAAGTAGGTTATTAAACTCCTATGTAGTCTAGCAAATCTTGACAAAAAATAAAGAAAAGATTAATTTGCTCGGCTTACATACTCACCAGTGTCGGTATTAATGATGAGGACATCACCTTCGTTAACAAATAATGGAACCGTAACAGTGGAGCTTGTTTCAAGAACAGCGGGTTTAGACCCTCCGGTGGCAGTATCACCCTTAACCCCTGGGGGAGTTTCGATGACTTTTAACTCGACTTTTGGAGGAAGTTGAACAGAGATAGGCTTTCCTTCATAAAAAGTAACATAAACTTCAGTATCATCTTTTAGATAAGGGAGTGATCCTTCAATTTGATCAAGAGTGAGCCCAAATTGTTCAAAGCTTTCATTGTCCATAAAAAAGGCACTTTCATCATCTTTATACAAATACTGACATCTTTTGTTACTCACATCAGCAAATTCGAACGATTCGCCCGCTAGAAAGGTTTTATCAAGTGCTGATCCGTTGATTAAGTTTTTAAGCTTAGTTCTCATAACCGGTTTACAGGCTTGTTTTCGGCTGAATTGATTCCAAGTCACTAAATAGGGGCTCCCGCTCACTTTTACAATACTACCAGTGCGAATATCGGTTAAATTTCCCATAAATAAAAAGGTTCAAAAATAAGCCAAGTAAGTATACCACACTAAACTTTTTTTACCCTCGGATTGAAGACTTAATAATCTCTATAATTTGTTCGTGAATTACAGTTCCGTTGCTAACTATAATATTAGAATCACCAGGTTCCCAATTTTTTCCATCAAAATCAGTTGCTTTTCCGCCAGCCTCACGAACAAGGAGCGCACCCGCTGCCAGATCCCATAAAGGTAGTTTATTCATTAAATAGGCTTCACAGACCCCTTTGGCAACCAAAGCCATCTCGGAGCCAGCACTGCGAAGACGAGCAGCGTCTCGAGAAGCGATTTTAAGCTCCACTACATAATGTTCTGCTTCACGGATTGCTTTTGGATCGGCTGCATGACAATAAAGAAGCATCGAGCTTTTTAAATCACTTTGTTTAGAGACGTGAATCGGTTCATCCCCCTTAAAAGTACCCCCTCCTTTAGTTGCGTAATACAAATTGTCAGTAATCGGTTCATAAATCACAGCGACAACAGGTTCTTTATTTCGAAGGAGGCAAATAGAAGTACAGAAAAAAGGAGTTTCAAACGCATAGTTTTTAGTTCCGTCCAATGGATCTAAAACCCAAACCAATTCGTTATCCGGATTTTCAGAAGTGCCTTCCTCACCGATAATCCCATGGTCAGGAAAAGCATCCTTGATCATCTCTGTATACAAGGCTTCCACTTCTTTATCTACCTCCGTCACAAAGTCATGAGGCCCCTTAAGCTCAATTTGTTTTTGATCAAGTTTTCCAAAATTGTCTTTTAAGATATTTCCACCCCCTAAAGCCATTTCTTTGGCAAAATCTAAAAAATCATTCATGTTAGAAAATTAATAGATGATAAATTTAATGAAGGGGTTGGTGGAGCTATTCGTATTCTTGACGAAGGGTGGTGGGCCTGGAAAGAATTGAACTTTCGACCAATCGGTTATGAGCCGACTGCTCTAACCACTGAGCTACAGGCCCTTGTGTTTTAAGCTCATTAAAGATATACGAGAAAAAAGAGAGTTTCAAGAGCTAAAAACTAACAATCAGAAAATAATATACAAAATTAAGGTACTATGGGGGTGGGCAAGGGGTTGGCGTCACCAGAGGTATCAATCGGAACAACAAAAAGAACATCAACGTGAAATTTTTCTTCATAATCTTCATAGAGAACAGGCTCCGTACTTCCTCTCATTCGGTAAGGGTCTAATACATACCATTTTCCATCATTACCCTTAAAGCCAGCAGCACGATGATCAAATTTCGTTCCCCCTTGGGTGAGAATATCACAAACGGTTTTTCCACTTAAGTTTAATTTTCTAATCTTCTCCTGAGCATTGCCGAAAAAACAATCTTCGTGTCGAGCAGTGAGGTAAAATTGTTGAACATCATCAGCATTTCCCGTAGGAATAACATCTTCTAGTCGATATTTCCCTTTTTTGGCACGTTCACGGATTTTTTTAATGTCCCCCTGAGTATTAGGCTTTCCTCTAATGGAAGCAAAGGTTTTCCCAGGGGCTAACATCTTAATGTTTCTTTTAGCAGTTAAAGAGCAAAGTGTCATACCGTTTTGATCTTTTTCAACCCCATTGGATCGAACCGTATTTTGATCAAATGGTTTTGGTTGAGGTTTTAACTTAGCCTGATCAACCTCTTTTTTTAGCTCAGCTCGTGCTACCTCAGAAGGTGCTGGTTTGGGTTGAGTGGGCACCGTTGCAACTTCTTCACTTGTTTCAACAGGCTCTTCGTTATCATTTTTCTCTTTTTTGCCTAAAGATGCTGTAAGGTTCAAAAAGCCGATAAAAGACCCCATTAAGGATTCCTTCACCCCATCTTTATCAGTAGTATTATTAAAAAGACCCTCAAACCATTTAAAAATGTTCTTACTTTGTTTAGTAACTTCTTCTACTAAATTTCCCAACACTTCGTGTGTGTATTTAAGAGGTACTTTCACCACTTTCCCAAGTGATTCCAAATTTATTCCCTGCAATGGTGGTTGGTTTCGATCCATAAATAAGATAAAAAGATTCCAAAATATCTTATTATTTTACCATATTTTGCCTCAATAATCCAGAGGCAACAAAAAAGCCCGACATTATCCTTTCAGATTTAAAGAATTCGGGCTTCGATTTTGACGTTAATTATTCCGCTTCAATAACCACTTTTAATTCAGCACTAATAGCTTCAGTAAGTTCAATTTTAACTGCGTGCTCTCCAAGCGTTTTTAGATGTTCATCCATTTTCACCATTTCTTTTTTAAGCTCTAACTTGTGCTGATCAGCAAGAGCGTCAACAACATCAGCTTCTTTAATAGAACCGTATAATTTTTCATCACGAGCCTTCTTTTTGAAGTTAATAGTAAGCCCCTTAAGCTTGTCAGCAATTTCTTTAGCATTCTCAAGGACGGTTTCCATTTTTTGTACCATTTTAGCTTTAAGCGTTTCGGCATGAGTGAGTGCCTGCTTACTTGCAGGAATAGCGAGGCTTTGTGGGAAAAGAAAGTTACGAGCGTAGCCAACTTTCACATTCACAACATCGTTTTCGTTTCCGAGCTTAGGAACTCGTTTTTTTAATACAACTTGCATAGTAGATTAGAGATTAGAGATTTATGTTCTTAGTTAATGCTGAAGCACTTTAACACTTAAAGTGCTGAAAATCAAAATTGTTTTATCATCCAACCGGCAAAGGTAAATGGAGTGACCCCCTCGTTGAATTGACGGTTAACTCGTCCATACCAGTCCGCAATACAAGTGAAGCGATCACTGGCAGTGGCAAGATTTTCAAAATAAGAATTCTGAATACTATCAGAAAGAGCAAAGTAATAGGTTGGGCTATAAAGGAATACAGCAGGCACTTCTTTGCGAATAATTTCCTGAATATCGTTGAGCGTTTTCTGACGGTCTTCATCGCTTGATTCAGTGCGGACTTTATCGAGAAGGCTGTCGACAATAAAATTCTTAAATTGTGAAAGGTTATACCCTCCTTCTTTTGCCTGACTGCTGTGCCAGTAGGGGTAGGCGTCGAGATTATAGCCCAGGTTTTGTCCAAAAATCAACAAATCATAATCCCTCTTAAATAGCGCCTCCTGAAAAGCTTCAGCATCAAGGGTTGCTACCTCTAAATTAACACCAATTTTTTTCCACTGTTCTTTTAAAATAGAGGCGACCTCGGCATAGTCACTTGGATTTTCAGGGGTGATAAGCTTTAGTGTAAGAGCCTGTCCTTCGGCATTTGTACGAATAGGTACGGTGACTGCTGCTTCATTTTCAACAGCCAATTTTTCCAATTCCTTTTCTACAAATTCATTTTCAGTCCCTTGAACGATGGTAATAGAATCAATCAATTCCTTTTCTTCAGTAAAGTTGATGGCGTAAACGTCAAAAGTATTTTCACCTTTCTTTAAATTCCCAAAATCAAAACTGGCCATATAGCTCCAGCCTGGATCTCCTGGAACGTACTTTTGAAGCTCATAGTCGTTTACAACAACCATTTTCGTTTTTGGCGGAGTGGTACCAGTAAGCGTGATCTTGGTGTCAGTAGTTTGCCAGTTCACGCCTCCATTAGGCCCTGTTATATATTCAGGCTCAGCCTCAATTTCTTCAGACTCAATCACTTCCCCATTTTCATCCACCTCAATTACTTCTTCGTCTTCAATCACCTCAGGAAGTTGCCATTCCGTTTCGTAAAGAGCCCCATTCGCTTTTTTTACGCTGTACTGATAAACCCAATCCATTTGATTGATTTCCAGTAGGGGAGTGTCGATGATTTTACTTTGATTGAGAGATTCAATGAGGGATTTTTTATCAGTTCCAAGTTGAAGAGCAAGCCGAACATCGCCATTTTTTAATATTGGAGACTGAGTATTGATGAAAGCGGCAACGTACTGAGGAAGATGATATCGGATTAGATTTAGGCGTCCACGGTTTAATATCTTTTCAGTGAATTCCTCGGGAAGATTCCGAATACCATCCAGGTCATTAACATGCTTAATTAACTCTTTGTAATCAGAAAAAACTTTGATTTGAATGGTTGGGATATTAGGCTCTTTGTTGTAATGATCTTCAAATGCTTCGAGTGTAATTTCCGCATAATTATCAATCGGAGCCATTGAAATAAATCGATAAGGTCCGCTACCAGTAGGTACTTGATTAAAGGGGGCTCCATCTAAAACTTCCACAGGCAGGTGTCCAAGAACATGTTCTGGAAGAAGCCCAGTAATGGTTTTAACAAGAAAGAAGGAATCAGCTTCTTCAAGAAGGAATTGAACCGTTCGTTCATCAATTTTTGCCACTTTTATGCCACTGTAGTCGTTGTAATTCAAAATAAGACCATTAAACGCAGGGTGATTAATGACCGTGTCGTAGGTAAAAATAATATCATCACTAGTAACTTTCACTCCGTCATGCCACTTCGCATTTTCCTTGATGGTGAAGGTGTACTCTTTCCCATTTTCAGAAACAGTGAATTCAGCCAAATCCCCAACAACATCACGGGTTTTTGGGTCATATTTGCTCAGGCCAGAAAAAACCAATTGAGTGAGATCATGAGTGAGACTCCCTTGGTGTACATAAAGAGGATTGATAAGCCCTACCTTTCCAACAACACCCTCGGTATAAACCCCTCCTTTAACCGGAAAAATATCGCTATGCTCATTATAAAAAGCATTCCCAACTTGAAAGCCTGTTATTACAACAATAATTGCCAAAAAGGCAACAACAATTTTTTCAATTTGAGTTAGACGACCAAGCTTCTTTCGCATAATAAAAAGTAAAGATCCCAAAGGATGATTCAGATAGTGAGATTATGAATATCTATCTGACTTAAATAAGAACAAAAGAAAAAGCATTGATAAGGAAAAGAGCAGCAAGAATAACAGTGGCTCTAAAAAGAATTTTCTCTGGCCCACGTCGAGTGGCCTGAAAACCTTGATTTCCAGAAGCGGTGAATCCCTCATCTTTCGACTGAACTAGAACGGCCACCGAAAGAAGGATTGAAATAATAACTTGAGTAATTAGGAGTAGTTTTTCCATAATAAGTAGTGAGAATATGCTCTATAGCAAGGCTAGTGTGAGCGCTCCTCAATTAAATTAATTAAGCGGAAGGATTTTATCATAGGTGTGCCATAGATTCAATTATAAGTTGTATATGGGCAGTTTTTTATTGACATAAGCCCAATTTAATGATTTAATTTTTACGATAATTTATAACCCTCCAAGTTATGACATCCAATCGAACAACATCCCGCGAAGAAAGTATTTACGAGATGATGGGGTATGGTGGTGGTATTTTGCAGGAATCTGCTGAAATGAAGAAAATGTCTGCTAGGGTTCGAGAAAAGCTATTGAGTCCTGATTTTAATGTCGAGAATTTATCTGTCGATGAAAAGCACTTTGTTCAAGAGGAGTTAAAAAAGCTAGCAAAAGTACTTCATCGAGAAGATCAGCCCAATGCTCGTCTCAATCAAGTTCTTGAGTCAGAAAATTCAGAGCAGATGGTTCAATTCGCTCGAGATCATATTCTTGCTAAACTGGAGAACTCAGATTCAGATAAAGTAGTACCAATTCAAAAAAAAGCATAATTTAACTTAAGTGGAATGAGGTTCCTAAAGGCTCTTAAAGAGCTGATATTAAACACCTTATTCCCTCCCGTTTGTATTTCTTGTAAAAAAGAGGGGGATTTTTTATGTGTGGACTGTCTAAGGAAGTTAGATAAAAAGAAGATAAGACCTCATGGGAGAAAAATAGATGATCCTGACATTCATCATTTGGATGGCGTGATTTATGCTTTGGATTACGCTAAAAATCCACAAATCCAGGCAGCGGTTAAGCAGTTTAAATATCGTTTCACCGAGGAGTTGGCGGAATATTTTGCCGATTTAATGATTGAAAAAATAGGGGAGTTGAATATGGCTAAAAAGCGAAAAATAATTTTAATCCCCGTTCCACTTCACAAAAAACGCTTGAATTATCGTGGGTTTAATCAAGCAGAAGTGATCGCAAAAGTCATTCAGAGTCGGATGGGGAATGAGGCTGAAGTTATATCAATGCTTGAGAGGGATCGGCATACTAATCAGCAAGCAAAATTAAATAAAAGAGAAAGGCATGAAAACCTAAAAGGAGCTTTTAGGATGAGGAAAAATACATTTTGTCATCCTGAGCGAGCAGAGCGAGTCGAACGGATGAATAAAAAATGTATACACGAACAAAAAATGTATACAAAAAATAGCATCTATTTCCTCGTCGATGATGTATTTACAACTGGAGCGACTCTAGAAAGTTGTGCTGAAGTTTTAAAGGGTAGCGGATTTGAAAAGGTTTATGGCTTAGTGGTTGCTCGTGCTTTTAGATAATTTGTTGAATTTTTTGTCACAACGTTATAACGTTACAACGTAAATAACGTTATAATTATGATAAAGTTTGCTGTTATCTCCTTCCCAGGAACCAATTGCGAAGAAGAGAATGTTCGTGTTTTTAAGCGAAATGGAATGGATGCCGAAGTCGTTCTTTGGAACGATCCAGAAATGCTCGACGGATCGCGCTTGGACGAATTTGAGGGGTATTGCTTGGCAGGTGGATTTAGCTACGAAGATCGCAGTCGTAGCGGAATTATCGCCGCTCAGAACCCGATTATGGATGTGATTAAAAAAGAGGCTGAAAAGGGGAAAGTAGTTATTGGAATCTGTAATGGAGCCCAGATGGTGATCGAAACAGGTTTGATACCAGGTTTCGAAAACTATGACTTATCCGCCGCGCTAGCTTGGAATGAGATGCTCCAGGGGGGAGAAATAGTTGATACAGGGTTTCGTAATTCATGGTCTTATTTAAAAAATGTTGCCCCAGAAAATCGATCCGCTTTTAATAATTTTGGAGGATTGCTTCATATCCCTTATGCTCATGGAGAGGGTCGTTTTATCTTTAAAGATCCAGAGGTATTAAATAAGCTTAAGGAGAATGACCAGATTTTATTTCAGTACTCCAATGAAAAAGGGGTAGTGAGTTCAGAGTTCCCAATCACTCCTAACGGAGCGACTGAGGCGATTGCTGGGCTTTGTAGCCCAGCGGGAAATGTATTGGCAATCATGCCTCATCCAGAACGCGACCCTCGTGGAAATGGAAACGCCATCTTTCAGTCCATTCGTGAGTGGATCGAAAATAAGTCAGAAGCGAACTTTACATCACTCGGAGAGCATGAAACGAAGGAAGATATTCGCGACTTTGAAGCTTACGATATCGAATTTTTTGTCCGATTGATCATTGTCGATAACGCGGAGAGGACAGTTGAATATACCTTGAGGCAAAAAGATTTTGATATTCAGCTAAAGCGATATGCTTATTGGGGGGTTAAATTAGAGGAGGGGATTGATAAAAAGGAGGCAGCACTTAAAATTATTGAATCCGGAGAGCTGGCCAATTTAAATAAAGAGTGGATTTATGCAAAAATAGACAATCAAATATATGAATATGCTAAAGGAAAGAGTCTTCAGCCGATCGAAATGAAATTTAAAAACAGCATTGTTACCTGTGATCAAAAAAGCTTTTTAGGAGAAAGTAAAAAACAGGCCATCAATCTTCATGTTGGTGAAATGGTCGAATCCATTCGAGATGGTATTTTATGGGAAGTCAAAAACGCTGATGAGCAAAAGCTTTATGGGGTTATCCGAACAAAAATTTTGTACAACCCAAATTCAATGTACATTATGAAAACCTAACGGTTTTAAAAATCAAAATTCAAAACTCGAAACTCGAAACTCGAAAAAATATTAAATATCTAAATCTAAAATTTCAAAATATTTAGGATTTCGGACTTCGAGCTTAGAATTTAAACAAGATTATGGATAAAGAGATATATGTACTATTGAATAATATCAGGTCGCTTCACAATGTGGGCTCTATTTTTCGAACATCCGATGGGGCGGGGGTTGATAAGGTTTTTTTATGCGGACAAACTGGTTATCCACCTCGAGAAGAGATCACCAAAACCGCGATTGGCGCTGAAGAGACTGTCGATTGGGAGTATTGGATGGATCCGATTGAATGCATTCAGAAGTTAAAAGGAGAAGGTGTTCAAATAGTCGCCCTAGAGCAAACAGATAAAAGTATTGAGTATAAGAAATTAGAATCAGAACATCCGATTTGCTTGGTAGTTGGCAATGAAATTGATGGGGTTTCTGAGGAAATTTTGAAATTATGTGATTCAGCCATTGAGATTCCGATGCATGGCAAAAAACAGTCCCTGAATGTATCGGTGGCGTTTGGAGTGGCGATTTATCAGCTATCCAATTCTTGAGCCCGTCGACTTTCAATAAAAATATGGGTGTATAAATGGTCGACAAACTTCGGATCCAATCCTTCTTTTTCGGCAAGCTCTTTTAAGCGAGTTCGAATTTCAGTTTCGCGAGTTTTATCTTGAACTTCAGTGCCAGAAGATTGTTTGATTTGACCAAGCTCTTTCACTAAATCCATTCTCTCCGAGAGAAGCTTAACAATCTGGTCATCGATGTCGTCGATTTGATCTCTTTCTTTTTTCATAATATAAATTTAATGGATAAAAGAGCTTATTGCAAATTGACATAATCTGAATGAAGTGTTAATGTAATCGCCTTTTTATTTTACATCAAATTATTATGGGAATTGGTCGAAATTTACTTGCAGCAGCAGTTATCGCATTGGCTCCAGGGGTTATGTCTTGTGAGTCTTGTAATTCAAAAGAAAAAGCAGTTGAGCAGGTTAGAGTATTGTTGGATGATTGGTACAAAAAAGTGTCAGCGGTGGATATTGCAGATGGAGCTGATAACTTTAATGAGAAAGCAATTCTAAAACGTTTTTTGGATTATCTAGATCAGCTGAAAAAAACAGAGCCTGAATACTACAGCCGTTATGCGTTGCAGGTAGAGGCAATTTTAAAGGCAAAAAAACCTCTAGAGAATGACAGCGACATTGCATTGGATAATGAAATAATGGAGCCAAGAACCTTAATGGGAATTTTGAAATTAAGAGAGAGAAACGTGAAGGTCGATGGAGTGGTTCAATTTGCTTCAAAAGAAGATGAAGCAGAATTAAGTTTGGCCGATCTAACTCCTGAAACTGAAATTTTATTTGAAGCCAACAACCCCAATACACTTAAAAAAATTGGGATTTCAGCCAAAGGTGCTTTCACAATTTTTAGGGTAGAAGAAGAGACAGAAGGAGTTCTTTATAATGGGAAAAAAATAACCGTTGAACGTGGAACATTTGTCGTAAAGACACAAGAGGGAAGCTTGCATAGAGTTTGTGTTTTTGACGGCGACAAGATTATTGATGTTTTGAGCCGAGATTTTACCGAAGGGGGATCGGATGAGGATGTGGCTCCAACGCCCAAAGTATTTGAGGGATTCTTGGCCGAAAAAATGCCTATTTTTTCATTAAATACAGGGCGTAGGGTTTTTAGAAAGCAATATCCAACCTATCATCAGTTGATAACTACAGATTATAAAGATCTTCTTGTTAAGAAGGGGATTCCTCTGGAAAAAAGCTTCGTTTATTATCTTCAGTGGTGCGAAGCAATGAGAGTTCCACCTTCGGAAACTTCAATGCGTGAATATTTTGAATTCTTGCTGAAAACTCGTCGAGGAAAAGATGAGCCAGATAATGAAGTAGAGCCTTCTGGTCCTTCATGGTCAGACAAGGTTGCGGATATCGCTAAAAAAGCAGTGTCTTTTTTGGAAACAGGAGATGAAGACAGATTAAGTTATCATGATGAACGAGTAACAGACCCTTCTCAGCAGGCAGATATTTTAAGGAAAAAGTACAGCACGTTATTCGCCATTGTCCGTTTGCAGGGGAGATTTTTCGATAATTACACATATAATCGCCTTTCAGGGAATTATTTCTCACGAGTATCAGCAGCCACTCATGATGGAAAGGAATTTTTAAGAATAAGCGACTTAGAGGAAAGCTTAGGCAGAAAAGCTCCAAGTGACGTAAGAGAGAGGGCGAAAAGTAGCAACTTTATTCAGCGCATTAATGCCACAACAAATTTTAGCAGTAGCTCAGATGGTAAGTTTAAAAAGGCATTGGCATACTCGGAAGGAGTGTATGGTGGAAATCAGGTAAGTACTGATGATTTTAAGGTTAGCTATGCATCCGATGGTTCGATTACAGCCATAAGCTTTAAAGGGAAGGCTTACGAGCCATCCAAATTCATATCAAGCCCTGCAAGCTTAAAACAGCTACCTAGCGAAACAGTACCAATAAAAATTGGAAACGTTCAATTCAACGTGGATATCAATCAATATTTCGATCAATATCACGCATTGGAGGCTAGGAATCAAAACGCATCTCAAAATATTATTATTTACAATAAAGAAAGCAACAGAACGTCAGTCGCTCGCAATATGATGTGGTTTGTAGAACGAGATGTCTCTTTTGATAGACCTATAGCACAAGAAATTACTAGGGGGGCTGGTTCTCCACAAGCAAAAATATTAGCACTCGCTAATTGGTTACAGGTGAATTTGGAATACATCGATGAAATCTCTGAAATCAACAAAATCACCATAGGAACTTTAATGGATATAGGAGGGGATTGTGAAGATAGCTTTATTGCCCTTAAAACTTTAGCGGAGTCAATTGGGCTTGGTGGAATGGTAGGGGCAGTTTTGTTTGATGGCCATATAGCACCGATTGTAAAAGGAAAACTTGGCCCTACTAAATACAATGTTAACGGAAGTAAATGGACGATTGTTGAGTTGGCTACACAACTAGGTCGATCGGCTAGGCCAGGTGTAACAAATCATAACGAGCCACATATATTTATGATCGATGAAAACACAATTTTCAGTGCAGATGGGAATCACATTCCATTGTCGATTGTGCCAATCGGTGAAATACAGTCAGATTTAGTTAAGGCTTTTGATAATCAGATTGAGTATATTGAAGAATTCTTAGATGATAATCAGATTGATGAAAGTAGCTCAGCGGAGCAAATGAAGAGCACTAAAGAGAAATTACTTGCTCGACTTGATAAATTAGTAAAATCATACGGTAATATCGCAAGTACCGGTAAAATGGCAGATGAAATAAATGATAAATATAAGGCGACTCTAAATAAAATAGCAACTTTGGAAAGGCAAATTATGAAAATAGGACAAGATAGAGAATCTGAATTAAAGCGAAAAATGCTTCAGGATCAGCCTGAGGAGATGCAAAAGAGCGTTGAATTATTTTTTCAGCTTTATAGAAACATTGCTGACAATATTGGCCCATTGCATAAAAGAATATCTGGGATATTGAAAAGATATAATGGGAAAGAATCAAATTATCAAGCAATGATAAATTGTAACAGTGAGATGGTTGCAGCAATGAATGAATCTGAGGTGTACATGGATTTTGGTAGAATGAAAAACATCTTCCGTGAGACATTAAAATATTCTAATCCTGAGACGGTGGAGAAAGTGGAAGAAATGCTTAATATACTAGCTGATGCAATTAATGAGGTTTATTTTGATAACGTTAATATTGTAAGGCAGAATATTAGAATGCATGAAGGACGATAAAACAAATTTGATTTAAGGGGGTTTCGGTGTTAAAATAAGACGCAATTTGTTACCCAACTTAATTATGGAAGACAATCAAGATCCACAAGGACAAACCAACCCACCTGCCGATCAAGGGGGTCAATCAGCTAATCCACCTGCCGATCAAGGGGGTCAGTCAGCTGCTGCACAGTCAGGTTCAGGTCAGGCTCAAAAAGGAGATCAGAAGGATTTGAGTGGCATTATGGAAGAGAATGTTGATATCAGCTCTTTGGTAGCCAATGCAGGCAATCAACAGCAACAGCAGGATTTCATCGCAAAAATGAAGATTCCACCTCATCCAAATACAAAATTTGATGAGCAGAAATTTATTCAGCTTTTAGCCACTTCAATCTCTCTTACTAATCAGGAAAAAGAGCGTATTGTTACCGCCATTCCTCAGTTGTCTCAATTCCAGGTAGATGAATTAATGAAAATCTTCGAAGAAGAACAACAAAAATTCACGGAGCTTGAAAAGAAGCATGCAGAACAAGTGGCTGAGCTAGAAAAGAAGCACAAAGACTCTCCTCAAGATGTAGAGGCGAAGAAAGAAGAAGAGGCTAAGAAAGAAGAGGAGGGGCAGCAAGCGGAAGATCTTAAAAAGTCGTTAGGGCTTTAGATTAGCCCCTATAAAGAATGTAGATACCTTGACATTTATTGTTTTTTGGTGTAAAAAGTAATCTAATCTAATCTTCTGAAAAAGTATGTCCTCCGAAAAAAAACAAGAACATGATATTCCATCTGAACCTATGACAGTCAGTCATGTGGAGGAAAGATGGGACAAAAGAATCTCATATGTAAGACATGAGATCAATAATATTGCGGCGATTTTAAGATCCAATTTTGAGTTTGTAGACAGTGAAATTGAAAAGCGAGACTTAGACTTAGGAGAGGATGGAAAAGATGCTTTATCTGGCGCAAGGGAAGCGATTGAAAAGCTCATTGATTTGAGTGAAAATATGACTTCTGAAGGGATTGATAGTAAAATGAAACCATTTATCGACACAGAAAAGCCCAAGGCTGAACATGAGGAAGGCTTATTAAATTCAGAAGAAGGAGCACCTGAAAAGGTTAAGAGCGGGATAGTTTTTCTGATTGATGATGAGGTGCCAGTTATGAGAGCCTTAAAAAGGACTATAGAAGGGTTATTCCAGAACGGAGATAGTCCTAATATTAGAATTTTTAACTCAGCACTATCGGCAAAAGAAGCAATTGAAGAAGGGGTAATTCCAGATTACATTATATGCGATATGTCGATGCCAGGAATGAGTGGTCGAGTGTTCTATAAATGGCTAGAATTAAATCACCCCTCATTGGCTAAAAAGTTTGTTTTCTTGAGTGGGGGAGCAATTAATGAAAAAGATAGTCAATTGCTTGAGTCTATGAGGCTAAAAGGACGAGCTTTAACGAAGCCATTTAATGCAGGGGAAATAAGAAACCTAGTTCAAGAGTGCTTGAATTAAGCCTTCACAAGCTTCTTCTTGGAAGCTCCTTCCTTTTTAACTTTCAATTCCAATTTCATAAAAGTAAGTTCCTCTTTACCAGAAGCAGCTCCGATTTTAATCGTATCTCCATTTTTGAATTCACCCAATAAAATCTTTTCAGCAATAGGGTCTTCAATCAAATCCTGAATCTTCCGACGAACCGGTCGAGCCCCGTACTGAGGGTCGTAGCTAAGTTTAGCCAAGAGTTCTAAAGCTTCATGAGTGGTATCGATCTTAATATTCTTTTCAACCAATCGCTCATTAAGTTCATTGATCTGAAGTTGAACAATCTCCTGAATACTTTCGTTAGTGAGTGGTTGGAAAACAATTATTTTATCAATACGATTGATAAACTCAGGACGGAAATGATCTTTCATTTCCTTAAGCACTTGCTCCTTCTTCTCCTTAAAGTCATCTTCAGCCTTTTTCAATTCATTGGAATGTAGAGCAAAGCCAATTTTAGCCGCTTCCTGAGTGAGCTGTTTAGCCCCCAGATTGCTGGTCATAATAATAATCGTGTTGGTGAAATCCACCTTCTTACCCTTCGCATCCGTTAAGTATCCATCTTCCAGTACCTGCAAAAGAATATTGAAGAACTCTGGATGTGCCTTTTCAATTTCATCAAACAAAACCACGCTGTAAGGCTTTCGTCGAACCGCTTCGGTTAACTGTCCACCATCTTCATAACCTACGTAGCCAGCAGTTGCTCCTACCAATCGAGAAACGTTGTGTTTCTCCATAAACTCACTCATATCGATCTTAATCAGTGAATCGGCGTTGTTATAAACTTCGCGCGCCAATGTTTTAACAAGTTCGGTTTTACCCACACCTGTTGGCCCGAGGAATACAAAAGATCCAATCGGACGATTTTGAGAGGTAATTCCCACACGAGCTCGGCGAACCGATTTAGAAATTTCGGTAACCGCTTCATCTTGTCCAATAATGGATTGTTTCAAAATAGACTCAAGCTCAGCGAGTTTTTTAGACTCATCTTTCATAAGTTTCGCCACAGGAATACCTGTGATTTTACCCACCGTTTTAGAGATATCGTTTTCATCGATCTTAACGCGCTTGGCTTTGTTCTGCCCCTCTTCTTTAATCTTTTCAATTTTCTTCAAAATTGCTTCCTTTTTCTCCTTTAATTTAGAAGCTTTCTCATATTCCTGTTCATAAACCTGTTTTTCGATCTGCTTCTCAATCTTCATAATCTTGTCTTTCTCTTCACGAATCAAAGGGGAGTTATATTGACTTCTTGCTCCCATAAGCGCCGCTGTTTCATCAATTAGGTCAATCGCTTTGTCAGGCAAGAATCGGTCTGCGATGTAGCGCTTAGAAAGCTTAACAGAGGCTTTGATCGCTTCGTCGGAAATAATCAAATTATGAAATTTTTCATAACTAGGCCGAAGACCTTCCATAATTTGAATACATTCTTCGTCACTGGGTTCTTCAACAATAATAGGCTGGAATCGTCGTTCAAGAGCCTTGTCTTTTTCAATTTGCTTACGGTACTCATCCATAGTAGTCGCCCCGATAATCTGAAGCGTTCCACGAGACAAGGCAGGTTTTAGTAAATTAGCCGCATCCATACTTCCTTCAGCAGAACCGGTTCCAGAAAGGGTATGAATTTCGTCGATAAAGAGAATAATCTCATTATCCACAGAAGCAGCTTCATCAATAATACTCTTCATTCGCTCTTCAAATTCACCTCGATACTTCGTTCCCGCAATCACATTGCTGAGAGAAAGTAATAAAATCTTTTTATCCAGAAGAGAATCAGGAACATTTTGCTGAAAAATAGCCTGAGCCAATCCTTCAACAACCGCTGTTTTTCCTACTCCAGGGTCTCCGATAATAACAGGATTATTTTTAGTTTTTCGGTTCAATATATGAATCATTCGATCAATTTCCTTTTTTCGTCCGATAATCGGATCAATCTCACCTTTTTTAAACTTCTCATTCAAATCGGAGGTGAAATAATCTAAAGCAGGAGTTTTTGATTTACTTGCTCCCTTTTGACCAGGCGCATTAGGAACCCCAGTTTCTTTATGCTGGAAGGCATCAGAGTAATCACCACCACCGCTTTGAGGATTGAACACAACGCCTTCAAGCCCCTGAAGAAATTTATCAAGAGAGTTGTTCACTTGATTAACATCTTTTTTGCGCGCATTAGCCATTTGGCTAAACATTTCTTCAATTTGTTTTTGAAAATCTTTCGGATTCACATGCATGTTATCTAAAATAACCGTTGCCGCACATTTCCCCTGAGAAACCAATGCATGAAGTAGATGTTCAGTTCCTACAAACGGATGTCCAAATTTATGAGCCACGCGAACCGCATCCTCAATGATCTGAGTTAAGTAAGAAGAAAGCCCGTGCTGGATCTGTTTCGATTCAGGCTCTTGATTAGAGGCGGAACTAAGGATCATTCGAACATTTTCCAAAGAAACACCCGCTCCAGTTAGAATGGAGAAAGCGAGACTTCGAGGATTGCTCAAAAGCCCAATCATTAAATGTTCACTGCCAATATAAGGCAGATTGTTTTTACGAGATTCTTCCTCCGCAATGCTTAAAGCTTGCTTAGCATTGGGGGTAAATCGGTCGAAAGGAGACATAGCCATGATTCAAAATTTTAATTTATATTTAGAGTTCATACTATCAAAAGCAGAAAAAATCGCAACAACGTTTATTGGTTGGCAATAATTATTCCTCCGACAAATGTCAGATTTTTTGATGGCATGTTTTTTATTTATTTTTCGGGAACATTATACACGAAATTCAGAGAGAAGTTAAGAGGTAAGGGTTGATTAAAACAGGATATCGTTTGATAACTGTATACCTTAAAAAATTATCAACCTAATCTTCCATCTATAAAATCCCCATACCCCGCCACAAATTGATCAATCGATTGGGCAGTTTTTCCCTCTATCTGAACCTGATCCAAAATAAGCGAACCCTTACCAGTCCCCACCATAGTGAAGTGATCTTTTTTAAAAACCTGACCTGCTTCGCCATTGAATCCGTCGAATTGGGATTTAAGGATTTTAAGCCGTTTTCCGTTCCAAAAAGTAAACGTGCCTGGCCAACCAGCGTAAGCATGAATTTTAGCTAAAATAGTTTTTCCGTCTTCATTCCAATCAATTTCCCCATCCGATTTTTTAATCTTCTGACAATACGTCGCTTTAGAATCGTTTTGAGGCTCAGAGGTTAAGTGTCCCCTGACAATAGAAGAGAGCGCGTTCGGCGTTTCGTAGGCGGTCAGTTGAGCCAGTCGTTCCGATAGGACAATGGCGTTGTCCTCGGTTGAAACACGGATATCGGCGGTTTTAAAAACAGGCCCAGCGTCCATCTTCTCCACCATCTGCATAATACTAATCCCAGATACATCATCCTGCTCCAATAAGCTCTGTTGAATAGGGGAGGCACCACGGTATTTTGGAAGAATAGAGCCATGCACATTAATACATCCGTATTTCGGAATATCCAAAAGTTCATTTTTTAAAATCTGCCCATACGCCATCAAAACAATCATATCTGGATTCATAGATTTGATGTTTTGAAGGCTGTCTTCAGAATTAATGTTTTCTGGCTGATAACTCTTAACTCTTAACTCCTTACTCTTAACTTTAATAGGAGGAGGAGTGAGTTCCATCTTCCGTCCCGCAGGCTTATCCACTTGGGTGATCACAAGTTTTACACTAAATCGATCATCGTTTGATAGCGATTCCAAAAGGGGAGCACCAATGGCGGCGGTGCCGATGAAGATGAGAGAAATTTTGTTCATCAATTGCCAATTGTAACATGGGTGCAGGAATTAAAAATATTGATAAATTATACAATTTATGTTATAATATATAGATTAATTTTATTAAATGCCGGAAAAACCCAAGAAAAACATCAGAGTAGTTGAAGAAGAAAAGCTTCAGGCGGAGAAGCCTGAGGAGGCTGTTGAGATTAAAAATACTCAGGAGCTTGTTGATGAGACTAAGGAGAGGGGGCATCATCTTGCGGCCAGTCTTGACTTGGCGGCTTTGCCGGGGTTGGTTAATCCGGAAACAAAAGGGGAGACGATAGACGCCAGGGGGATCGATCATATTCTGGATTTAATGAAAGAAGAATTTAATTCAGGCGCAACTGATCTGGCTACCTATAACGAGTATTATAACCAGACTGCTCATGCGCTTACCGACATTGTGGATGAAAAAGAGTATGATTTTTCAGGCTTCACCGAAACTCAAAAAAAGCTCATTTTAATGAAGTTCGGGAAATGGGGGAGTGAAGGGTATGATATGGGGCGAATGGAGGATATTACGAGTGGAAAAGAGGTTACGGTCGAAGAATTCTTTGAGAACCTACGAGAGAGGAAGCAGCTCAGGTATTTTGTTGAAAAGGCAATCTATGATCATTTAATGAAACAAGATCTGACCCAGGAGCTCATATCATTCGACGAGGATCGTGAGTCTCCCGAAGCGGAGGAGATGGTTAGGTCGATTGCCGATCAGCTTGGAATTGAGAAAGAGGTAGTTTGGAAAATGTGGCTGGAAAGTAAGGATTCAGATGAGTTCAGAGCCACTTTAAATCAAGAATATCTCGCTTCCGGTGTGTGTCGGGACATTGCGGTTTTCCAGGCAAAGTTGGCCCATCAGATGGGAATGAAAGATAGCTTCACTACTAATGCCAGCTGGAAAGGGAATTCACATGTGGTTAGTGGATTTCGGGATGAGACAGGTAATATTGTGTTTGTAAATTACGATGCGATAGTGCCAACTGATACGCCGAATATGAAAATGGCACTTAAATATTTGGAAGATAATCAGGAATCCATTGCGCTTCAGTATTTGATATCAAGAGGGCAGGATGAGGGTGAGGATCTAATTCGTATAAAAAGTGAGGCTTCCGAAACCATAGAGGATATCGCCCGAGGCACTTCGAGAAAGATCGAAGATCAAATGGGGGATGTTATTGAGGCAGGGGGACTGCGTCAGACGGAGACTGGCATTGATTTTGCTGTAGAGAAAAACAGGACAAATCTTGAGTTGAGTCTCGACACCATTGCGGGCTCCGTAATACTTTCAACCACCTATCACAACCTACAAGACAGGGAGGCAAATGCGATCAATCAGGCAACGTCAGGACGTTTGGGTTATGAAGTGGGAAATGAGACGATCCAGGCAGGAGTGGGAACCTCTATTGCCCACTTGGAACTCAAAGCCTCGGATCTGGAGGGCAATAGAATAAAGCTTAATAAACTTTTTGTTGATTTATATTTAAAAACCCACAAGGAATTTGAGATGACTGACTCTATTCATTATCAAATCGGCGCCATTGTGGACGCGATTGTGGATATCGGCCTGGATCAGAAATCTTTTTCATCCGCTGAAATGGAAATCGCGACAGGACAAAAGCTTTCTTATGTTTCAAATAATCTGGAGGTTTATGTAGGGCTTCAGACAAAGCACGCGCCGGTACCGGAAGCGGTTCAAAAGTCCTCCCTTAATCCATCGGTGTACACAATGACAAATGATCTTTTAGCCGCCAATGTGGGGGCTGATATTGGACTTGGAACAGTGAGCGGGTACAGGGTCAGTTTGGCGGCGATGGGGCAGGCAGGCACACAGTCTCTTGGTCTTGCAGAAGAATATAAGGGAAAAGCCCGTCTTAGTGCGGAGGAGGAAGAAGGAAAGGGGGGGATGTACATTGAAGGCGATATCAATTACACTGACTCTCACGATTTTCGCATCAATGAAGAAATGGAAGTAGGGGGGGCAGCTGGCTACCGAACCGAAATGAAGGGGGGAATGCTTGAAATTAGTGGATTTGCTTTCAATAATTTGTCAATGGGGGAGTTCAAAGATCCGCGTCTGGACGATTTTGGATTCGGCTTTAAGGTGAAATACGAATTTTAAAATTCAGGAGGAATATTAATTTAGGCTTTAATTTTTAACGTGTTTTATAATCCCGAAACACTCACTCTTTTTTGACTAGCTCATTTTCTTGTCACTAATATTTTTATGCCCTATTTTTAATCCTTAAGTAAAAAAACTTAAATAAAAAATAAAATGAAACTCAATTCTCAAGAACTCGAAAAAATTGATGCCCTCATACAAAGGAGTAATCGGATTCTCATTGTTCCGCACAAATCGCCCGATGGAGACACGATCGGATCGGCTTTAGCGTTGTATCAGGTTCTATTCCAAATGGGGAAGGCACCAGAAATTATATGCACGGACGAAGCTCCAGAAGAGTTTAAGTTTTTACCGAATATCGAAAAATTCAGAGTCGGCAGTCCACAATTAAACTACGACGCTTATTTTATTTTGGATGCAGGGGCGAATTATATGACAGGAATTCATGAGTCTCACGCTGTCTTATTTAGCAAAGACCTTGAGGTGGTAAACATCGACCATCACCCTTCAAATGATTATTTTGGAAAGTATAATTTGGTGAACACCGAAGCGCCTTCGGCAACCGCGATTTTATATGAAATGTTCACCGCTTTAAATTATTCAATCGACCGTCATACGGCTACTTGTTTGTTAACGGGGGTTTATACCGATACAGGAAGCTTTATGCATTCCAATACCACATCAGAAATACTAAGGATCGGAGCTCGCTTGCTAGCCAAGGGGGCCAATTTACGAAGTATTTCAAAAGAAATTTTTAATACCACCAAAGTGTCCACTATGCGTTTATGGGGGAGGGTTTTAAAAAACATCCATCAAAACGAAGAAGACGTGACAATGTCGGTCGTGCGGGAAAAGGATTTTACTGATACGGGAGCCGATTATTCAGAGATGACAGGTGTTGTGGACTATGTAAATTCGGTGCCGAATGCAAAATACAGCGTGATTCTTACTGAAAAAGAAGGGAAAGTGAAAGGATCTTTAAGAACTTTGCGTGAAGAAGTTGATGTGGCAGAAATTGCTTCAGAATACGGAGGAGGGGGGCATACAAAAGCAGCTGGATTCACGATTCCTGGACAGCTACAAAAAGAAACAAGATGGAAGGTGGTGAATTAACATTTCCTATCGAGAGGTCTTCAGAGAAAAAGCTATTGACAATTTTTAATTTTAAAGTCAAAATGTTACTCCTTCGACTTTAGTGGGTCAAGAATACCTATTTCTAGTCTAGGGTTTTGATTTATTAAGCCTGTAAAAAATGTCAAATGGTGGTGGTAACAAACCAAAAGATGGGGACATTCTTCCAGAGGAGGAATTTGAAATAGTTCAAGGAAGTGAGGTTATAAATCTTCCAGATTCTTCTATCTTTGGCATGGTTGATCTGTCAAAGGGGATTACTCAAGACGTCTTATATCCAGATGATATTGACCATATATTAGGCATTTTAGATAGCCTGTATGAAAAGTTTGAAAGTTTAATTCGTCAATTTCAAAATTTAAAGTATTATCAAGATGTCAAAGTTGGAGAGGTAGGCGGAGGAGAAAGGAGGGGAGTCGTTATGGATATCTTACAAGAAATTCAGGCCATTCAAGTATCATTGGAAACCTATGTCCAGAATCGAGGTATGCAAGGCCCAATGAAACAATTCGCCAATCTAAACCAGGAAATCAAAGCGTTGATTTCAACAGGTGAAATCTCAGATGGCAATATGGCCTTTTTAAGCAGTTCACTAGGAAGATTAAAAGATTACTTTGAGTCAGAAAAGGAGGCTGGAGTGGAGAATGCAGCTGAGCAAGGGGAGCATTTTTCTAACAGTCTTGCCTGTCTCATTCAGGAGATAGAGGATATAAAAAGCAAAAGTTACGAAGAGGAAATGGATTTGATCGAGGGAAATAGGCTTATGATTTCTTGTGTAGAAAGGGTAAACCGATTGATTAAAGCTCTGGGAAAAAATACCAGACTGACAACTTATTTAAAAGTAAGTGCAATTCAGCCAATCAATGACGTGATTATGCAGTTAGGAAGTGCTCAGCCGATTCTTGATTTAACTGAGGCTCATATAGAGGTTTTGCAGAAAAAAACGGAGCAGTTCATTAGTTTTTTCGCGCAGGAGGTTGAAAAAAAACAGCGAGAAGGAAGTTTAAAATTGGATGGAGGTAATAATATGATGACTTCGCAGCCCATTGGATTGCCTGAAGAAAGAACAGACCCAGCAGAGGTTCAGAGGAAAATCGTTGAAATTCGAGAATTGATAGAGGGGGGGAGAAAAAGAGAGGCAATTCCTTTAATTGAAACGATTTGTAGTTCTTTTCAGGCTTATCAGCGATTGTGGGATGAAACAAATCCAAACAGGCGAAGTTTTATGAACGAAAAAGACAGTATGCATCCATTGGTTGAAACTTTCTTGGTCGATTTTTTCTCATCAGAAACTATGAGCGCAGAGCACGCAAGCACAAGAGTCCTTGAGCTTGGGCCAGGGATTGGTAACGACGCTTTAAATTGGATTAAGTATATGCCTAATTTAAAGCATTACCTTGGATGGGAAGCGAGTAAAAAAGCGGCTGACATTGCTCGGGCTAGAATTACAAATATGCTAAGTAAGAAAGGGGCCGGCATTGCGCCTACGGAGTGGCATATTGAGCCAGGAGATTTTGTAAAGCGAATTCAGGGCGCTGCTCAGGGGTTGGAGCAGGTGGGAGGAAGAATGTCAGATGTCACCACGGTAATCACGAGTATCTCGACTCTGCATTATTTTTGGCAACCAGTATTTAGAGAGATATTAAGGAGTATTCATGAAATATTGTTTCATTCGAGAGGATATTTAGTAATGGCTCTTAAGACGCCTGAATCAGCCTCCTTTAAAGAGCATGCCTTACTCGAGAGTACAAAGGGGTACAAAGTCGGGATTCATCGAGAGGAGGGGATACTAAGAGCTTTTATGACCCCCGAAGAGATCAACAAAATGTTGGATGAAAAAGGATTTGATATGACAAACGCAATCACTTTTCCAAAGGTGATAGAGGGGTATGATCACCCTGGGGATAAAGAGGTATTTTGGAATATAATTGTAAAACCAAAAAAAATTAAGAGGTAGGCCTAATAGCCTTATCTCCGTAGTTTTTCCAAGTGAGCATATAAATAGAGAGGAACATTCTTGCGATGGTCTCACTTTCAATGATCACTCCAATGGGGGATTCCTGGCGAAGGGACATAATGGCCACCTTATTTCCAAAAATACGTACTTCACCCTCAATTGGGAAGTATTTATGAGGAATATAAACCACTTCACGGTGCTCACGAGCATTCTTCTTCATTTCTTTTTCATCCTTTTCATAAAGTGGCATAATCGCATGAGTGACAATACCCAATTCATTTCGTTTTTGAATGTATTCATCGGTGTAGATCCCTAGGTCTTCATAAATTTTAGTAATATCTCCATATCGATATTGATTTTCTCCTTCTTTCAAGACGGTTTCATAAATCTGCTTAATACCTTCAATTCCCTCGTAGTAACGAATTTTAGGAAGGCTGTCAGAATCGTCTTCAGTCATTGTTAATAGAGGAAGGGTCTCTAACATCGCTTGGTTCATTTCACCCAATTGCTTTTGCCTTTCATCGATAAGGAGTTTGAGTCGGTTTTCAGGGTCTTCTGCAAAAAAACAAGTGATTCCATGGCGTTGAGCCTTGGTAACGAGCCCTTTTCTAACGAGTCGAACCAGCGTTTTATAAACAGTGGTACGGTTTAAGTTAGCGCGGGTAGCAATAACACTAGCAGGTTGAGCACCAGGTGTTTTAAGTAAGGTTAGGTAGATATCAGGCTCTTTATCTTGTAGGCCTAAATTCTTTAATACTTGGTCAATTTTCATATTTTATGTATTAATAACATGTTGTGAACTGATAAGAACAACCCCATTTTAGCTTATGTGTAAGGTGAAATCAATACTTTGTTATGGGTGATTGACAATAGTGTTGTTTTCACTTAATATGATTACCGTTAACAACGCAGAGAAATTCAGACATTATTACACAAAGAAGTTAACTCATTGTTTCGCGGGAGGGCAACTTTATATAGGTTAAGGGGGGTGGTTCTAAATCACCCTCCTCTTCCTATCACTCAACAACCAAAAATTATATAAAAACCATGATAAAAAATTTATGGTTATTTCTAAACTGATCAGAAAACAAGATCTAAAACGACAGGGAGAAATTATTGAAAAGCTTCAACAAGAAGCTCGTATGCTTTTTTATGACAGAATGATGTATGAGGTAAATGACTCCCTTACCTCTATATTAGCGGTGTGTGACGTAGAAGGAAGAGAATCAATCCCTAAGGTTAAACAATATATCCATCGAGTGAATCAGTCGCTTTTAGATGCTAAGAACTATCAGAGTCACTTTAGTAGTGATAAAAAGTTTAACGTGAGTCTTGTCGTGAAGAACTTAATACATGTTATAAAGGAAAATTATAAAGAGGGAAAATTCGCTTGCCTGATATCAGACATCAAAGCACCAGTTCAAGGGGATCAATCTAAATTTGAAATACTGTTTTTGAATATCTTTGTTAGCATGATATTGGAGGGGCGGGACTCTGATTCAGAAATTTTGATTGAATTGCGTCAAAAAGACCAAAATGCAATGCTTACAATCTTAAAAGATTCTCATGTATTTTCAAAAAAATCACTTGAAAAAATCAATGAACTACGAGAAAAGGAAGGTTTTAAAGGGATGATAAGTATTACTCCTCATGGAAAGGGGGTTGAAGTGATTATTAAAATTCCCTTGCAGTTCAGCGCTATTAGCATTAGTGAACCTGTACTAAAAGAGCCTCAAAAAACAGCTACCAAAAAAATAGAAAATGAATCAGTTAAAATCGCTGAAGAATCAGAAGATCTTTATAGTGAAGTGAGATTTCCAAGATTTTCCTTTAGATAATCTTTTTAAATCGTATTAAAAAAGTAGGCACCAAGTCCTTCAGAAAATGGGACGGCTAGGGATAGGTGGAGGGGGCTATTTTTTGAAGAAAGAGCAAAATTCATACGTAAGCTGAAATAGTCCCGTAATACGGGAATATGAAAGCTGAAGTATAATTTTGCGATTGGTGCCCAGGAGAGGACTTGAACCTCCACGGCTGCATATGAGCCACAAGCCCCTCAAGCTTGCGTGTCTACCAATTCCACCACCTGGGCATGATGAGCTCTAAACTTTAAAAATTTTCTACGCAAATTTACAAAGTTTAGTTCTCCGCTTCATGTTCTCACTTTGCTCCGAGCATTCCGCTTCGAAGCGCTCTGCCTGCCTGCCGGTAGGCAGGCTCGCAGGTTGGTCACCTGGGCAGGATATTGAGAAAACTGATGCTTTAAAAAGTCAGGATAATTCTAAATTATCGCCACGGATTATAGCGATTAATGCTTATTAGAGCAAGAAGTCTTAAGTAGCATCCTCAAGTCTTTTTGAAAGAGCTTCCATGTCATTCGCCTTTGAAAGGGCATCTTCTTTGGTAACCATGCCTGCTCGCACCAAATCCTCAAGAGACTGATCCATTAAGATCATTCCTTCACTCGAACCGATTTGAATCATGGAATTCATTTGGTTGATTTGACCTTGGGCAATGCAGTTTTTTATTCCATCGTTTGCCAACATAATCTCGCGCGCCGCCACGCGGCCTTCCCCACTGGAATGAGGGATAAGAACCTGAGAAATAACTCCTTTCAAATTATTAGAAAGCTGATTGCGTATCTGTCCTTGTTGGTAGGCAGGGAAAACATCCGTGACACGATCGATCGTTTGGGAAGCACTAGGTGTATGTAATGTGGAAAAAACCAAATGCCCTGTTTCCGCCAAGGTCATGGCGGCAGCAATGGTTTCCAAATCTCTCATTTCACCCACCAAAACCACATCAGGATCTTGTCGAAGCGCCGCACGGATTGCGCTGGAGAAACTGTGAGTATGAACATTGATTTCACGTTGGGTAATCAGGCAGTTTTTATTTTGGTAAACATATTCAATCGGATCCTCAATCGTAATAATGTGGGCATTCCGATGACTATTAATATAGTCAACCATCGAAGCCAGAGTGGTTGATTTTCCACTTCCTGTTGGCCCGGTTACCAAAACCAGTCCGTGAGGAATCTGAAGTAGTTGTTCAATAGAAGGGCCAAGGCCGAGCTCTTCCAAGGTTGGAATCTCATCGGAGATAACACGAAGAGCGATAGCAGGCCCAAAGCGCTCCTGATACACATTCGCGCGAAAGCGCCCTGTATTCGAGATGGAAAAAGAAAAGTCGACTTCTAAGTTATCCGCAAATTCCTGCTTTTGAGTTTCATTGGCAATAACATCAATAATCCCATTTAAATCCTCTTTTGTGAGTGGCGGATATTTATTTACAGCACCAATAGCCCCCGTTTTCAATCGAACAATCGGCGGTTGGCCAATCTGAAGATGCAGGTCGGGAGACTGCGAGGTGATCACTTCTTGTAATAAGGCGGAAATGTCCATTTGTTTTTCTTTTTATTGAACTCAATATAAACCATTTATTCCACTCCATCAAGATTTCTCTGTCATCCCGGACGTGATCCGGGATCCAGGGTGGCTGAGACGGGGCAGTAATATAACGTATACTGATGGATCCTGAATCAAGTTCAGGATGACAAAGGGGCTTATTTCACTCCATCAGTCTCAGTCAAAAATTCTTTAATAACACTCACTGGGATTGCAAAACTGACAGCTGGATCTTCATTACTGGTCACTGTCGCTATTCCAACCACTTCTCCTTCTCCATTCAATAAAGGACTGCCGCTTTCTCCCAGCTGAACGGGAATAGAAGTTTGCAGTAATCCCTCTACCTTTATAGGTTTATTCAAGGTACCTGCTACAAGGCTTTGATCTTTTTTGAGTATATCTCCCGTTTGAGTGCCTAAGGTTACCACTTGTTTCAACGCGGGGTCGGACGGACTTAAATCAAAAAAACCTATTTTCAATTCATCCGATAGCCGAAGCGCAGCCAAATCTTTCGATTCATCTTTTTGAATCAGTTTTGCCGTATGCTCAGATCCATCTTTTAACTTAATGTGATAGCGACTCCCAGATTCCAGTACATGAGCACTGGTTAAAATGACTCCCTTATCGATCGCAAATCCCATACCACTTCCAATCACTTCTAATTCCTCAGCTTTTCGTTCAAAAGTAGGTTCAGCGAGTGGGGAATTAAAGGCCGGATCCTTCACTTCAATCACTGAATCAGGCTTTCCGTAAACCAAAACCTCCACCACCGTTCCGGGAAGTTTTTTTGTCTGTATATCAGTCATCTCAGTTGCTGGATTATTGCAGCCAGATAAAATAGTCAGAGAGATGAAAATTAGAATGAATGCTTTGAGTATTTTCAAATTTTCAAATTTAAATTTTATTTCGAATTTCGTGCTTCGAATTTCGATTTTTTTTCTATTTGCACATTTTCTCAAAAAGCGTTCGGAAGATATTGTCCGGATCAGTCTTTTTCTTAACTTCAAAAAAGTTCTTCTTATTCCAAATCTTCCAGAATTCCTCCTCGGTATAGCGGTTGGTGGAAATAAGCGTCTTCAGCGCATTCACCTCCGTCAGCTTCTTCTCGATAATACCGTAATAATCCCTGTCGTCATTCCTTTTTAACCCATAAATGGCAATATCCAAAAACAGTTCATCCTTAATATCCTCCGCATATTTATCATCAATCCATTCATAGCTCCTTACCTTTTTATACGGCACATACCACAGCGGAAACCAGTCCACCTCCTTTCCGTACCATTCCATAAATTCCTCCATTTTCGAATACGGAATAAAAGTATCCAGCGTCACTGGGATCATTTTTTTAGGAATGAATTTCTGAAATTTATCCACGATTCTCAAAACCTCATTCGAACTTAAAAACCAACCAAATAGCACACGAGCAATCCACGATTTAGGCGTCGTATTCGTCACCCCTTTGTCGTAGCGGAAGAAATAGTCGTGAGTCTTAAAATAATCATCCTTCCTTTTGGCCGTCGTCTTGTAATAATCGCCCATCCAATCGTAACAATGCGTGTACGGAGCTTTATTTACAAAATTACCCAAACACAAACTGTACGAAGTGGGGGAATGAATGATTCCATCCATAAAATCGTAATCCTTCTCCTTATATACCCGCGACGTTTCTTTTAGATAATCCTTTAAATTATCGAATTTTTTATGCGTCACATGCACATACGGCTTCGCCTCGATCAATTTAAACTTCAGTTTGGTAATAATCCCGAGCGTTCCAAACGTGCCATGCATCATCTGAAACACCAGTTGATGTTCATTCTCTGGCGTACACGTTAAAACATCCCCCTTCGCCGTCACCACCTCATATTCCAAGCAAGCATCATGAAAGCCACCATACTTGTAGCTCATCGATTCAATCGAGCAGCCCGCTACAGCCCCACCAATCGTAATCGTCTTCAGCTCCGGCACAGTATAGGGCACCAAGCCATGCTTCAGCGTCGCTTTCACTAAATCCGTAAACGTCACACCCGGTTCGGCAACACAAACCTTCTCATCTTCGTTGATCAGAATGATCTCATTCAAATCACTGACATCCAATTTATCGTCAGAGTATTTTTTATCACCCGGTTTCGGAACCGTATGGCTAACCGCCTTCTTTTTCATCGAAAGAGGCCGTTTGCTTTTTCGGTTTTTTAATTGATGGGTGATCCGGTGGAGTTTTTCTTCGTGGGTGGGCATGGGTTTGATTAATTAATTTTTTCGTAAATTTTTATTGTACCACTGAAATCTTTTGGCATCTCATATCGTGATGTACCCATGTCTATAAGGCCAATTGCTTTGTGATATTCAATTGACTCTTTAAAAATCATTTTTTTACCCTCAATTTTATATATACCTAATGGTAACCTTTCACTTTTTTCACCATCCTCTAAGATAACATAAAGTTGGTGAGGTTCGACTTCAGTGATTGCTTCATAATCCAACATCATTGTTTTACCACCTGTAAAAGTCATCATAAATCCACTTTCCGTAAATGTAATAAATTCAGAATCGCCATTGGGGGGATTGATTTGCCAAGTTCCAATAAGAGGATCTCCTAAGAAGTTGCAGCTAGTAAGAATAAGTATGGAGACAATGAGGATAATTCTTTTCATAATTTTATTTAATTAATAGGTTTATTAGTGAAGTTTTTCTTCGTGGGTGGGCATAGGGTTGAGTTGTTACTTTATTATTTTTTTCCCTTTTAGGATTGCTTTTTTTGAAATACGAAAAGCATTTTT